>CAMZLX010000105.1 GCA_947311795.1 uncultured Zetaproteobacteria bacterium | reverse complement strand
GTTTTGCTGATGCGCCTGCCAAACGGGTCGTAAGCATAGCTGGCTATTTCTGTTGCGCCTTGCTTGACCTTGCTTAAACGATTGCTGCCGTCATAGATATAATCGGTGACGGTGGTGCCTTCCGTCTTTTGGATTTGGCTGCCATTGGCATCGTATTGATAGCTGATGGCTGGGCGGGATGTGAGCTCATTGTTGGCGTTATACGCCCAAGGGCTGCCGCTATTCTGCTTGATGCGATTGCCCACTTTATCATAAGCAAATGCTTCTTGCGCAGTGGGGGATGTGGCGCTGGTGAGCCTGTCTACGGTGTCATAACCATAAGCATAGTTGCCGTGCTCGGTGTTCTTCACTGTGATATTCCCTGCTGCATCATAGGCGTAAGCATAGCGCATAAGTGTGTTATTGGCAGGGTCTTTCATGTGGATAAGGGTTGGGCGAAGCAGGGCATCGTAGGCATAATTTTTGGTGCCGCCGCCGGGCAGGATGATTTTTGTGGGTGCTGTCCACTTGTAGTTGGCATAGACCAACGTGCCTTCACCCGCGATGTTGAGCGTTTGCAATTGATTGGCTGCATCATAGGTGTATTTTATAACCGCACCATCTGCGCCTGTAAAGCTTTTCTTCTGCCCGTTTTTATAATACGTGTAGCTGGATGAGAGCGTAAATGCACCGTAATTGACTGCATCTGTCAGCTTACGGTTGTTGGCATCGTAAGTATATGTGCCTGATGTGATACCATCGTTGTAGGTGAGTAAATTGCCGTTGGCATCGTAGGTGAAGCTCACAGATTTGGCAGGCACACCATTGGCAGCAGGATAATTGATAGCGGTAACACGCCCTGCGGCATCATAGGTGTAGGAAGTGATGATTTAAAGGGTAGTGAACTTCCCCCAATAAACTGGGCACCTAAATTCATGAAGTTAGGGGTCAGTGCGTTTATTTTCCATAATCCTTGAGTTTTTTGCCCCCACCTCTGCCCTTCCTTCTTTTTTTATCACATCACCATGCAATAAAACCCATAAACCACTAGAGATATTTGGCTTTGATGACTAGACTGCGCCTGACTTTAAAATCAGGTGGTCTTTATGGATATTGATGTAAAAAAAATCGCAAACCTTTCTCGCATTCGTCTCACAGACAACGAAGCCAAAGAACTTGCACCGCAATTATCAAGTATCATGGGGTATATTGATAAACTTAGTGAAGTGAACACCGATGGTGTGCCACCCACGGCTCACCCCCACGATGTTGCCATGCCGCAACGCGCTGATGTCGTCACCAATGCTGACCGCCGTGATGCTTTGCAACAACCTGCCCCACGCACTGAATCAGGTTTGTATGTTGTGCCCAAAGTAATTGAATAAAATAGTGATTGAGCAAAATCGCCCTAGCCCCCCAACATACAACATTCCAAACATTCGAGGAAATACCATGCCTTTTAGCACATTAACCGACATCCAAGCCAAGCTAAACGCTGGCGAAACAACCGCAGTTCAAGTCGCGCAAACTTATTTAGACCGCATTGCAACATACAATGATGATTTGAATGCTTTTGTACATATCGACCCTAAAAACGTGTTGGCGCAAGCTGAAGCATCTGATGCTTACCGCAAAGAACACGGTGCGCGTCCTTTGGAAGGTCTGCCCATTGCCGTTAAAGATATTTTCTGCACCCAAAACGGACCAACCCGCTGCTGCTCCAATATCCTTGAAGGTTTTGAGGCGCCTTATGATGCGCATGTGATTACCCGCCTGAGAGAAGCGGGTGCGGTGTTGGTCGGCAAAACAAACATGGATGAGTTTGCCATGGGTTCATCCAGTGAAACATCTGCCTTTGGTGGTGTGCAAAACCCTTGGAACACCGATTGTATCCCGGGTGGTTCATCGGGTGGTTCTGCTGCTGCTGTGGCTGCTGCTTTAACCCCCGCCGCACTGGGCACAGACACTGGTGGCTCGATTCGCCAACCTGCATCACTCACAGGTCTTGTTGGTCTAAAACCAACGTATGGTCGTGTATCTCGCCGTGGCATTATCGCGTTTGCTTCCTCACTCGACCAAGCAGGGCCGATGACCCGCACGGTGAAAGATGCAGCACTGCTCACATCCATTATGTCTGGGCATGATGCAGGCGATGCCACTTCCGTTGCGGATGCACCAAGCTTCGATTGGCTTGCAGCATGTGAAGCCAAAGATATGAAAGGTTTGAGAATCGGCAAACCCAAAGAATATTTTATTGATGGCATGGATGAAGAAGTTCGCACCCAAGTGGAAACTGCCTTGAAAAAATGCCAAGACCTTGGTGCTGAAATTGTGGACATTTCATTGCCACACACTGAATACGCAGTCGCCGCTTATTATGTGATTGCGCCATCCGAAGCATCGACCAACCTATCACGTTATGATGCGGTTCGCTTTGGTCATCGCTGCGATAACCCTGAAGACTTGGAAGATATGTATGCTCGCTCTCGCGATGAAGGTTTTGGTT
This sequence comes from uncultured Zetaproteobacteria bacterium, assembly GCA_947311795.1. Classification (GTDB taxonomy): domain Bacteria; phylum Pseudomonadota; class Zetaproteobacteria; order Mariprofundales; family Mariprofundaceae; genus Ghiorsea. The sequence goes on along the minus strand of CAMZLX010000105.1, from coordinate 9,730 downwards.
CGGAAGTTAAACGTCGTATTTTGACAGGTACATTCGCCCTATCTTCAGGTTATTACGATGCTTATTATTTAAAGGCACAACAAGTGCGCACGCTGATTAGCCAAGATTTCAAAGCAGCATTTGAGCAAGTGGATATTATTGCTACACCAACCAGCCCCATTCCTGCATTTAAGTCTGGCGAGAAAACGGATGACCCACTAACCATGTATTTGTCAGATATTTTCACTATCGCGGTGAATTTGGCAGGGCTTCCAGGGCTATCACAACCTTGTGGTTTCGCCCAAGATTTACCTGTGGGTCTGCAATGGATAGCACCCGCCTGGCAAGAGGATAAAATCCTAGCCGCTGCATCCGCCTATGAGAGTGCAACGGATTGGCACAATCAGTATCCAAAAGGTTTCGGAGGTGAATCATGAGCTGGGAAATGGTTATCGGATTAGAAGTTCACTGCCAAATCAACACCAAAACCAAAGCGTTCTGTGGTTGCTCCACTGAATTTGGTGCAGAGCCAAACTCACAAACTTGCCCTGTATGTTTGGGTATGCCGGGTCAATTGCCTGTGCTCAATGATGTTGCTGCCAAGAAAACGATTTTGACGGGTTTAGCCATCAATGCGAACATCAATTTAGAGTCTAAATTTGACAGGAAAAACTATTTCTACCCTGACCTTCCTAAGGGTTATCAAATTTCTCAATTTGCCGTACCTGTTGTGGAAGGTGGATACATTGATATTCCAACCCCAGATGGTGAAAAACGTCTTGGTGTGACGCGTATTCATATGGAAGAAGATGCAGGTAAATCCATGCATGAAGGGCTTGATGCGGTATCGCATATCGACCTCAACCGTTCAGGGATTCCATTGATGGAAATCGTATCTGAGCCTGACATGCGCTCGGCGGATGAAGCCATCGCCTATTTGAAACAACTGCATCAAATCATCAAGTTCCTTGGTGTATCGGGTGCAGATATGGAGAAAGGTCAATTCCGTTGTGATGCCAATGTCTCGGTGCGCCGCAAAGGTGAGCCTTTTGGCACACGTACCGAAATGAAAAACATGAACTCTTTCCGCTTTATCAAACAAGCCATTGAATTTGAAGCTTTGCGTCAAATTGAAATCTTGGAAGATGGCGGCGAAGTGAAACAAGAATCGCGTCTTTGGGATTCGGTGAAAAATGAATCACGCTCAATGCGTAGCAAAGAAGAAGCGCATGATTACCGCTATTTCCCTGAGCCAGATTTACCACCTTTGCGCGTGACCCAAGAAGAAGTGGATGCCATCAAAGCATCTATGCCAGAATTGCCTAATCAACTGCGCAAACGCTTTGAAACTGAGTTTGGTTTATCCGCTTATGATGCAGATGTGCTCACGCAAACACAAAGCTTGGCGCAATGGTATGAAGCCTTGGTTGCTGCTCACCCTGCCAACCCCAAACAATGTGCGAATTGGTTGGCGAATGAACTGCTTGGTCGCCTCAAAGAGTTGAACAAAGACATTACGGAATCACCGATTTCTGCGAAAGGTTTGGCATCATTGTTAGACAGAATCGCCGACAACACCATCTCTGGTAAAATCGCCAAAGATGTGCTCGATGCCATGATGGAATCCGGTAAAGATGTCGATGTCATCATTGAAGAGAAAGGGTTGAAACAAGTCTCGGATACAGGTGCGATTGATGCCATGATTCAAGAGGTTTTGGATGCCAACCCAGGTCAAGTTGAAGCCTACAAAGGCGGGCAAGACCGCTTGTTTGGTTTCTTTGTGGGGCAAGTGATGAAAGCCTCCAAAGGCAAAGCCAACCCAGCCATGGTCAACCAACGCCTTAAAGAACTTTTAGGCTAAAAACCCATGAATATGCAGCAGCTACGCCCTTGGTTTTATGCTGGCGTAGCTGTTGCGCTTGTGTTTGGACTTGCGCTTAGCCAAGTTGATTCACAAAACATGTATCAAACCTTGCAAGACCAACTTGCGAAGTCAGGGGTTAAACTTCAAGCCAAGTCCATAAGCTTAAGCCCCATGTATATGGGTGCGATTCGTTTGGATGGCGTGATTATCCAATCGGATACATTCGATGCCGAAGTGCAGCGTTTTTTTATTGACCTAGATTTGGCTGCATTGCTTACAGGCAAAGCCATTGCGCAAGCATTATACCTGCAAGATGCAGACATCAATATCACCCAAGAATCGCAAGGTGATTGGTTAAACTTGCTCAAAGATGATGCTTTTAAACTCAAGCGCATTGATATTTCACAAAGTGAGATTCATTTTGAACATCAGCATTTAACCCTAGAAAAAGTTGACTTGGATATTCGCGATATTGGAAAGAATAAAAACCCGCGTTTGGAACTTCGTGCACATATTGGTGATGGGCGCATTGATGCGCATGGCTACTTACACATCAAACGCGGTGAAATCACCAAAGGTTTTGGGCGCGTCAAACTGTTTGATATTCCGCTCAACAACTGGAATCAAGGCACCAATATACAAACACTCAGTGGAAGCATCACCAGCCATCTCAATCAAGATGAATCATGGCAATCCTTTGGTCACTTAAGTTTACAAACAGACACCGCCAAACCCATTGAAGTTCGCGCAAAAATCATTGGCGATAACACTTCCTTTTTGAGTATTGATGAAATGGTCTTTAACCATCAAAAGATTGGTGCAGTGCAAGTGACGGGGCAATGTAAAACAGAGAATACATGTGACTTCGTGATGGACAGCAAAAAAATGGCAGTCACACCCCTGCTGAATATTCTAAACATCCAAGGCTCGACCAATGCAAACCTTGAGCATACACATATCACGACTTCATACAGTGATGGGCAATGGTTCACTTCCGCAGACACTTCCTGGGATAGCTTTGACTACACCTTGAAACAAAATAACGACAAAGAAAAAACAATCGTTATGCCTGCATCACGCTTAAAGCTATCCAACTTTATTTGGCGCAATTCTGCAGCATGGCAAATCAATCAGCTCAGTTTATTTTCAAATGTAGATACAAACGCAACAGCAGATATTGAGCTTATCCAAGCCACCTATGATACGGGCGCTTTAGATATACCGATTAACCTGAATCAAACCTCGTATTGGCTGCCTTTTAGCCAGTGGTTGCTGGCAGATAAGCTTGCACCAAAAGGGCAAGGAACAATGAAAGGTTATATCAACCTTACATTTGCACATGATGTGTTAACCCAAGCTTATATTCAGTTGGATGCAACCGATGCAGAATGGCGCAGTGGTGAAATCAATAAACCCGAGCATACCCCTTTGATGTTGCGGGGTAGGCTTTCGTGGGCGGAAGACAAACTTCCTGAGTATGCTGAAATAGGTTTTAAACTCGATGAATCAACCTTTCATTTGCGCCACGAAAAAACACGCTGGTTTTTCAGTGATATGGATATTGATTTTGATGCGCTGGCAGAAGCAGGTGTTCGTTTGCCGCAACCTTGGCAAACATGGCATGGCTATATCCGTGGTGAAACAACGCTGCATATTCCAGAGAAAAGCATCATCATTGAACAAGCTGATGTTGACCTCATCCAATTTGGTCAAGCAAAGCATTTTGTGGATGGGCAAATTCAGACCGATGGCAAAACGTGGAACGTGCAAAACCTGAATTGGACACAAGGGAAAAATTCAGCTTATGTCTTTGGTGGTGCAAACAACCGCTTTGATATTGAAGCCGAATCTTTGGATGCTCAAGCTTTGGTTTTGCTGCAATCCTTACCCTTTCAAACCCATGGAACTATCCATAGCCAAGCCCTTCGCTTACCCTTTGGCACCCTCAAACAAGTCTCTGCCGATTACCAAAGCCATGCTCAAGCACTCGTCCTACACAAGTTTAAATCTAAATTTTATGAAGGCACACTGACCGCCGAAGAAATTAATCTGTCTCCTGCAAACAATGCAGTTGCCATGCGTGGTACGATTCAAGTAGGCGGCATTCATTTAAACAACTGGCTGTGGCTTCATAAACAGTTTGCTACGCACCTTGAAGCTACCATCTATGCTACCCTAAACTTGGATGCTGTATTTGATCATGAGCAACACCTGCAATCATGGAAAGGTGATGGTGAGGTCTCGGTGTATAATGGGGTTTGGTTATTAAACAATAAAAATGTAAAAGCGGATAAAGTGAATCTCAAGCTACGCAAACGCAAAGAGTTTAATGCAACATACAGCATCAAAGATGGGCGTAATCACGGAAAAGGAACATTTCGTATTGATGAAAACCAAGATGTCAGCGGCGAGCTGCATTGGCTGGGTGAAACTTATTCATTCAGCAAGTCTTGGCCTAAGTTCCGCTACCAACATGCCAGTGAGCAGCCAACACCAGCGCAAAAACAATAAAAAAAGGTGTGGAATGACCACACCCTTTTCTCTTCAATACAAACTTTAATGGGTTTGCATATCTTCTTCTGGGTTAGCGCTGATTTGATGAATCGCTAAATCCGCACCCATATGTTCATCTTCTTCCGACAAACGGATGCCTAAGGTCGCTTTAATACCCATATAAACCGCAAAACCTGCGATGATAGCTATCGCAACGCCCGCTAAGGTGCCGACCAATTGCGCCATAAATGTAACGCCACCAGCACCACCCAAAGATGTGCTGCCAAAAATGCCTGCGGCAATACCACCCCACGCACCGCAAACACCATGCAAAGGAACAACACCAAGCACATCATCAATACGAAGTTTGTTTTGCAGAAGCTCAAACACATACACAAACAAAACACCGGCAACCACACCCACAAACAATGCGCCAAGCGGATGCATAATATCTGAACCAGCACATACCGCGACCAAACCTGCAAGTGCACCATTATGGACAAATCCTGGGTCATTCTTACCTGCAATCAATGCCGCAATCAATCCACCCACCATGGCGAGCAATGAGTTCATCGCCACAAGCCCTGATGCACCATCTGCCGTGCCCGCACTCATCACATTAAATCCAAACCAGCCCACACATAATACCCAAGAACCCAAAGCTAAAAATGGAATATTGGACGGAAGGATTGCATTCACTTTGCCTGTGTTGGTGTAGCGACCCAAACGCGCGCCCAAGGTTAACACCGCACCCAAAGCTAAGAATCCACCCATAGCATGTACCACCACTGAACCTGCGAAATCATGAAATTCAGCACCAAAATTGGCAGACAACCAATCTTGAAAACCAAAGTTTCCATTCCAAATCATACCTTCATAAAGCGGGTAAATAAGGCCAACCAAAAGCACAGTTGCCACCACATTCGGCCAAAAGCGAACCCGCTCCGTAATACCACCAGATATAATCGCAGGAATCGCAGCCGCAAAGGTTAATAAAAAGAAGAAATGAACCATCTTATAACCATGGGTTCCCCCTTCCATCACATTTAATTCTGCAACAGGGGCAAAAAAATTAATATCATAAGCCACCCAGAAACCGATAAAGAAATAAGCAATGGTTGAAAAACCAAAGTCTGTAATCACACGAATAAGCGCATTGACTTGATTCTTTTTGCGCACAGTACCCACTTCTAAAAAAGCAAAACCTGCGTGCATCGCAAGCACCATCGCAGCACCCATGGTTAAGAAAAATACATCCATGATGATTCTCCTTAACTTAATGCATCAGCGTCTTCTTCACCCGTACGGATACGAACAACACGCTCAACATTGGTCACAAAAATTTTACCATCGCCAATCTTACCTGTGCCTGCTGCACCAATAATGGCTTCAATCACCGCATCCACTTGGTCTTCCTTGACCACAGTTGAAAGGCTTGTTTTGGGCACAAAATCAACATTGTATTCTGCGCCACGGTAAAGTTCTGTATGTCCTTTTTGACGACCATGACCTCGGATTTCTGTAACACTCATCCCTGACACACCAATCTCTAGTAGCGCGTCTTTTACATCATCAAGTTTAAACGGTTTAATCACTGCTGTGACTTGTTTCATCATTACCCCTCCATATACTTCTCGCATTTTTTATTTGCATGAAGGCAGGACTTTAACCATTAAGAAAACGTAATGCAAAGTTAGCACTCTATGTTTTAGGCACAAAAAAGGGTGAATGTCGAAACATCCACCCTCAAAATACGTTGTTTAAAACTTAGTACTCTACATTAATCGCAAAAACCAATGCATCAGGGGTAGCAACCGTGTCCCATGCACCCATGTGATAGTTGTAGCTAAATGATGGTGAAAGAATCACATCATCCACTTCAATTTCTTGGCTTACGCCCACTGCCAAGTTTACAAATTCATTACTTCCAACGTCAGGTATAGCGTATGACAACGTACCCTCAACGCTAAATTCAGCCAATTCCACACCTGAACTCAAGTCAATCCAAATATTTTTGCTGTTGGTATCATAATATGCTGTTGCCGAACCCAATTCATGGCTTGCCCCTACATACAGTTCCGTAGCATTGGAAGCTCCACTGTTATGGTAGCGATACAAAATAACACCCGCAGAATAACCCATAAATCCAAGGTCTGCGGAGTAATCCATCGTAAAATCAAATTCAGTCACATTGCCTGAGCCTAAAGTCGCAAACCAGACATTACCTGAAACACCACTATCATGTTCAATCCCCACATCACCCTGCACTGACATCGCACCAGCACCTTGCCTTTGCCCACGCCACACATACTGACTGTATAAACCAATATTTGAGCTTGTTACCTCTGTATCCGAAAAAATTGATTCCATGTCCACTGCTTGTGCTGAAGGTACTGAGGCTGCCATAACACCCACCATCGCCACTGCACTTAATCCATACTTTAGTTCATTAAACATCTCTTTCTCCATCTATCTTTGAATGCTCGCCACAATACAAGCAGCATAATATTTTTCACGTAACCCTTATCGCGAAATATGAAAAGAACATGAAAAAAGGCGAGTGATTTCTCACCCGCCCTTCTCTTATCTGAGACCTTACCGATTCATGCAAATAGAAAGGTAATAAAAATTAGTTCGTCACTAATAAAGCCTCAAACAAACGCTTTGCTTATTTGCTGCCGAACTCTGGGTATGCATCCACACCACATTCGCCAACATCCAAGCCTTCGTATTCTTCTTCTTCAGAAACACGGATGCCTAGCAATGCTTTCACTGCCAACCAAACCACGAAACTTGAAGCGAATACGAATACAAAAATAGTACCAATCCCCATCAACTGTGCACCAAGTGTTGCATCAGGGTTGGTGATAACAACTGCCAACAGACCCCAAATACCCACAACACCATGCACAGAAATCGCGCCCACTGGGTCATCAATTTTGAACATTCTATCCATGAACACAATAGAAGGAACCACAATCAAACCACCAATCGCACCAATCAATGTTGCCATTTCAGGTGAAGGTGTCAGTGGCTCTGCAGTAATCGCAACAAGACCTGCAAGTGCGCCGTTAAGCGCCATGGTCAAATCAGCTTTACCAAACCAAAGTCGAGCGAACACAAGGGCTGCAACAACACCACCGGCCGCAGCCATGTTGGTATTCACAAACACCATCGCTGTTGCATTGGCTTCAGCCACATCAGAGACTTTAAGCTCAGAGCCGCCATTAAAACCAAACCAACCCAACCAAAGGATGAATGTACCCAATGTTGCCATCGGAAGGTTTGCGCCTGGAATAGCGTTCACAGAACCATCTTTATTGTATTTGCCTTTACGTGCACCAAGAAGAAGTACTGCTGCTAATGCCGCAGATGCGCCTGCCATGTGAACCACACCAGAACCCGCGAAATCGCTAAATCCTGCTGCATCTAGGAAACCACCGCCCCATTTCCACATACCTTGAAGTGGGTAAATAAATCCAGTGAATACAATTGCAAATGCGAAGAAAGCCCAAAGCTTCATGCGCTCAGCAACAGCACCCGATACGATAGACATTGCAGTTGCCACGAAAACCACCTGGAAGAAAAAGTCGGATAACATAGAGTAGTATGGTGCATCATCACCACCAGCCAACACAGCTGCCGCAGCACCTGCATCAGCATCAGCTGCGCCACCAAGACCAAATGCCAAAGCATCAGGTAAGTAACCACTTGCAGAACCGCCATACATAATATTATAACCGACAATCATGTACATAATACATGCAATCGAATAAAGAACGATGTTTTTGGTTAAAATTTCAGCCGTGTTCTTGGAGCGAACAAGACCAGCTTCAAGCATAGAAAAACCTGCAGCCATCCACATCACGAATGCGCCCATCACCAAGAAATAAAAGGTGTCGAGTGCGTATTTAGTTTGGAGAATATCTCCCGATAATTGTTCCATTGTTTAATCTCCCCTTAATTCAATGCGTCGGAATCTTCTTCACCAGTACGGATACGTACAACACGCTCCACATTGGTCACAAAGATTTTACCATCGCCAATTTTTCCGCTGCTTGCAGCTTTTGAAATCGCTTCAATCACAGCATCCAATTGGTCAGCAGTGACTACAGTTGAAATTTCAGTTTTGGGCACAAAGTCCACATTGTATTCAGCACCACGATAAAGCTCAGTGTGTCCTTTCTGGCGACCATGTCCGCGAATTTCGCTAACACTCATGCCCGAAACACCAATCTCTAGCAATGCATCTTTAACATCATCAAGTTTGAATGGCTTGATAACAGCAGTAATTTTTTTCATCACTACCTCCCGTTTTATTATTTACTATATTATACAAACAAAAACAGGGAGCATAAGCTCCCCATAAGTATTAAAATGCGTAGTTTATACCTGCTGCAAATTCAGCATCAGCAGAACCAGCTTTACCAATCGTTGCGTTCACATTGATATTATCGAAATCTTTACTTACACCCAAAGTGATATGGTTCGTGCTGCTACCTACATCTGGTGAATTCACACCAAAAGCAAATGACGCATCAAACATATCAGCAATGGTTGTACCTACACCCAATTCAGTATAAAGATTTTTATTGTCTGAATCATAATACGCAGTTAATGATGCAATATCAAAAGAAACACCACCATAAAATTCATTAAATTCCAAAGCAGTATCCGTGTATTTGTATGCAATATAACCCACAGAATAACCAATGTCGCCAGCTTCACCTGAGTAATCAATGGTAATATCATATTCAGTTTCTTTACCTGTACCAACATCAACACCTGTTGAGAACCATACATTCGCAGAAACGCCGCTTTCATGTTCAATACCAACGTCACCTTGAATAGCCACGTCATTGTTTACAGATTGTGCCGCACCACGCCAAATGTATTGGCTTTGTGCGCCAATATCAGCGAAGAATGAAATCGCATCGCCAGCTTGAGCTGGAGCGCTTACGCCCACAAGACCCATACCCAGCATCAATGTCATTGCATATGTTTTTAATTTATTATTCATTTTTATTCCTCTCCTTAATTTTCATTCAAAATGATTGAATGTACTATTTGCTTACGAACCTTAAAGCAAATCAAATGCCATATAGAAAACATTGAAATGTTTATACTATTAGCATTTTATACTTTAATAATGCCTATATTTTAATCATGTAAAGGTTATATTTTAGTCACTAAGCGTCAGTAAAATCAACAATCGACAGTTGAACTTCAAAACCATAGCTTTGCCCCATCCAAAAACACATCCACTGAGGTTCACCCATGAGTCATACAAACACTACCCCTACACCTGCATTTCTAGCACTGGCAGATGGGCGTGTTTTTCATGGGGTAAGTTTGGGCGCTATGGGCAACACCATTGGTGAAGTCTGCTTCAAC
>CAMZLX010000104.1 GCA_947311795.1 uncultured Zetaproteobacteria bacterium | reverse complement strand
TATCGAAATGTTCTACAACAGTTGCAGAGCACATTCATATTTGGGCTATCTTAGTCCCAATGAATATGAAAGTGTTCAGCAAACGCTGCCACAAGCAGCATAACCCTTTTCGATGTCTATACTTTTACTGGACCACTACAATTTCAGATTTAATCATGAGCAACGCTTGACCGTTAAGCTAAATTTATCCTTGTCTCTTTCAAACGCTGGCTTCATCATCAGCTAAGCATAACGCATCAATCATGGATGGACAATGCAACCACCTCAAATGAGCTAAGGATGGCAGCATTAGCTGATAAGGTGAATCGCAGAGCGAGAGAAGATACCCTAGGGTACGGGGTAGCCAAACAATTAAAATTGGTTTGTTTTTAAATAAATACAATCAATATTGGGATGCATATTTACTCAACAAAACGTTTACACGTTTATCTTTGTAAAGCACGTTGTTTTGTAGCGACTGCTGAAAATCTTTGGCTTTAAGCGCAGGTCCATACCAAGCATGATAAGCTATCTTTTTCGTAAGCTTGGGTTCCAAATATACTTTCACAAAATCATACACCTTGGCATCAAATGAAATGCCTGAAACCTTTTGTCTGCGTAGCTGCGCCGCAATGTGCTTTGCCATGGTTTTTAGCGCTTGGACATCCCCATCTTGCATCAAATGTTTAATGTTTTTGGTGGATAAATAATACATGGTTTGCCAACCATGCTCAGCCAAAATTTTAAAGGCATCTGATTCAGTATCTGATTCAATCATTAAGCGTTGTTTAAGCTGATATTGCTTGTCCAATGCTTCAAGATATTGGACAGCAGGCAAAGCATGATGAACATCAAACTTGTTGAACTCTATCCAAACCTTTTGCACAGATTGATGTGGCACACGTTTAAAAAAAGTTTCAAACTTAGCGCCTTTTTTCGTTTCAGATGAGCCTGCAAAAAAACCTTGCTGCGCTTCATCAAATACCACGTCCATTTCCCACGACCGATAACCATCCCGCCATATATCATCCAGCTTACCCAAGCTATTAATCTTATGGGGTAAGATGCGCGATAAAAGCCCCTCTCGCTTTAAAAAATTAGCATTTTCTTTCTGCCACCAAAGCATATTCTTTTTATCGGTCACATGCTTTTTACCATGAAGCACCAATGCATGTTCCGCATCCAATGTATAATCTAGTGATGTGAAGTCGTATAACGCTTCATACCTATCGCTTTGAACAGCCATCAAACCCAAGAGGGTGTCATAAAACATATCATTGGTAAACAGCGTGTTCTTGTGTGTTTGTAAGGCTTGCACTGTGGACGCATATGTTTGCTTATAAGCTTCGCTGAACCACGCCAACATCGGAATTTGCAGCATATGAAAATTAAATTTGCTTGAATGATGCCCCTTGCCTGCCAAAGCATCATCAGCGTGGTCTGGCATATACAAAAGCGCTGTTACCCCCTGCTCTTTGCTCAGTGCGGAAATAAGGCCATCAACCACATCATCATTATATACAATACTGTTATCATAATGGTTAATTTTTTGCTTACCATGACTTAAACTTGCCAAATCACCAAACACATCACGTGGCAAGTCACCATCAAACTTATGAAAGTCTTCAGGGTAACGCGATGAATAGCTGCCGTGATTACCCATCAAGTGGACAAAAATAACTCTATTTTTATCCGTTTTTTCAGCCAATACTTTCTGAACTTCATCAATCAAAACCCCATCATAATGTTGGGTTCGTGTATGTTTTCCAATCGTATGGTTAAGTGCCACCAAATGGTCTGCTTCATTGGCAATCACTGAAATCATATTATCCCAACCACCATATATCACTTGGTTGGTCAGCCAATGTGTTTCAAAACCTGCTTGCTTTAACACATCCACAATCGACAATGAATCGTAATAATCTTTGTTGTTGTATTGATTCGCTTCGGTGAGCGCCAACTGCAACGCTTTGATGGTATATGAATAGTTGGCATAGACTTGCTGAAAAGCCAATAAATCACCTGCTTTCATTCTTGCCGATAGCTTGGGCGTGGTTGGGCGAACATAACCATATAAACCCATATTCTTTTTATTCAGCGATTCGCCAATCACAACAACATAGGTTTCACCCTGCTTTGTTTTGGTGGCGGAGAATGTCACTTCCCCTGTTTTTCTTTTGTCCTGCACATGTCTAAACAGCTTCAGTTCATGGTTGTATGCAGCAAAACTTTGGCTGATAAATTTGGGCAGAGCCAATTCTGGAAGTTGTGCGAGCGATATGCTGAGGAATGTAAATGTTAAAAAAAACAATAATGACACTTCGATTCTATGGGTTTCTTTTAACTCCTGTTGATGAAGCAAAAAACCAATCACTGTGGCTAAACCGACAAACAATAAAATGTATTCTAAACCCACAAAATCAAAAATATATTCAAGGGATTCTGTGCCATTGGTTTGAAAGACTGCATTCAAATCATCAATGCCAACTTTGGCATTAAAGTTTAAAGTATAAATAATAAAACTTATGGGAACAATATAAATGAACAATGCCAATATCAAATTGATAACCGCAGCCACTTTGTATTTTCTAAACCATGCTAATTCTTGATGAACCAACACTGAGCCAAATGCCAATGCAAATGACAGCAGCAAATAAATCAATATATCATGAAAAGTAAGCGCGCCAAAATTCATCTTTTGCGCAGCCAACATCAGCATGAAAATGAAATACGTGTTCAGCGCAATAAACACATGTTTTTTGCCCCATAAAAAGATAAATAAAATTGCCCACAAAAAGGAAGCAAGCTGATTCTGAATCGAAAACCAATCACTTTGCAACGATAATTGTGCTTTTATTTTTCCATGCTTTGCAATGTCATCACTTTCAGCAATAAGTTCAATGTCATCATCGCTGTGTACATTTAATGTTCGTGTTTGCGGGGAATCTTTGGCGACATGTATGCTGGGTAAAACCACATCATTATGCTTGATAACTAAGGCTTCTTTTTTTTGCCCTACAATCCGAAATTGTAGCCTTAATACACCGTCTCTTTTGATATTGATTTCACCGCGAACATCATCTTCCACACCCGCACGGATATCAAACCTACCCTCACCTTTGTCTTTAAACTTGGCATGTTTGTTATCGTCCAAACCATGTTTTTTCAACGTGTAACCCTGTGATGATAAGCCAACAAAACCATCACCCATGGGTTGAAGCAGGTGATATGCTGTAAAAATACAAGCAATCATCAAAAAGCTAATTATGTTATCTCTAAAATTCATCCATACCCTCAATCAACGAAACCTGCCGAGTGCCCTATCCTTTAGCAAACCCTATGCATACTTCAACGCTATGCACAGGCAATAATTACCTACCTATTTAGGCAACTTGTACCCAATACATGCTATTTGTTCAAATAAACATGTGCTTCATGCTTGGCATCAAACATGCTTTAACCCTTCCGTAAGGTTTATTGGCTTAGGAGATTTTATGCAAAGTGGATTTTTTATATCGGGTGTGGCAAGTAAAATGGCAGAAAATCGATTAGACAATATCACAAACAACCTCGCCAACGTGAACACCACGGGATACAAAGCCTCACGCTCATCTTTCAAATCAGTTTTATCCGATAACATTCATTTCGCTACAAACAAACAAGCTCGTCCATCAGCATATTTAAGTATGGGTACACAATATATCGATACCAAAGCGGGTAACATCAAACAAACAGGTAATGCATTGGACTTTGCGATTGTTGCGGATGGTTATTTTCAAATTCAACTAGGCGATGGAAGTATTGCCTTAACACGTGCTGGTAACTTCACCCGCGATAACGAAGGCAATCTTATCACCCAAGGTGGACAGGCCGTTTTGGATGATTCACAAAGCCCTATTACATTACCCAATGGTAATGTATCAGCCACCAACGATGGTGGGATTTACATCAACAATGAGCAAGTCGCTCAACTTGGCTTGGTAACACTTATCGATAAAAACAATCTATCCAAAAAAGAAGGCACATTATTACTCACCGATGCGGGCAACATGGAATCTGCAGTCGGTGACATTGTCATTCAGCACGGTGCACTCGAAAATTCAAACGTGAATGCTGTGCTCGCGATGACAGAAATGGTGGCAACACTACGCTCGTATGAATCCACCATGAAAGTTGTGGAACAATACAATCAACTGGCTGGACAGCTCAGCTCAAACGTAGGAAAAATTCAAGGCTAATACTTACAAACAATAATCAACGAGGTACTACATTATGATACGCTCACTCTGGACAGCAGCAACAGGCATGGCAGCACAAACCACCAACGTGGATGTGATTGCCAATAATCTCGCCAACGTGAACACCGCAGGTTTCAAACGCGGGCGAGCCAATTTCCAGGACTTAATGTATCAACAAATTAAATCGCCGGGGGCTGAAGCCAGTGCGGCAGGCACACAGCTTCCATCAGGTATTCAAGTGGGTTTAGGCGTTAAAACTGCAAGCATTGAATATGTGTTTTCTGCAGGAAGCTTTCAACAAACCAACAACCCTTTAGACATTGCTATTCAAGGACGAGGTTTTTTCCAAATTCAACTGCCCAATGGTGAAACAGGCTATACGCGAGCGGGCTCATTTAGTCGTGATGCACAAGGTCAACTGGTCACATCCAATGGTAATGTCGTACTTCCCAACATCACACTTCCTGCCGACACATTAAATATAAATATTGGGCAAGATGGCACAGTATCTATTGAACAGCCCGGCTCATTATCGACCGTCGTGGGTCAATTACAAACCGTGGATTTTAGCAACCCTGCAGGGCTTACCCACCTTGGTAATTCTATTTTTCAGTCATCCAATGCATCTGGTGAACCACTCACAGGCAACCCAGGCGAAAATGGTTTTGGTGGTTTGGGGCAGGGCATGATTGAAATGTCGAATGTGAATATGGTTGATGAAATGGTTAACCTCATTGCTGCGCAACGCGCCTACGAAATGAATTCAAAATCTGTTCAAGCTGCTGATGAAATGTTGCAAAATGCAAACAGTTTGAAACGCTAAATCATGAAACCCTTGCTCCTATGCCTATGGCTTCTATATAATCCTTTTTCTACATGGGCGACTGAACCCCAGCAAGTGGATAAAACCATGCAGGCATCACTAGCGGCATTTTTTGCCGCCAAGCCACAAGTAAAAGGTATCACGCCCGAATTGATGAAAGTGCAGAAATGGCCAAACGCAAAAGGGACCGTACGCTGGTCGCTTCCACCACTTAAATCTTATCCGAAACGTTTATCCCTTATTGCCGAACAAGGGCACGGAAAGCATTACAAACGTTGGTATGTGCCCGTCTTGGTCAAGTGGATGGCAGATGTTGTTGTTTTGAAGCAAGATATTTCGGCACGAACCATGCTAGACAAAAGTATGTTATCCAAAACAAGAACCGATATTGCAGGGCTACACGGACACACATGGTCAAACATTCAAGGTGTCGTGGGCTTAAAAAGTTTGCGCAGCTTACGTCAAGGCAGTGTGCTCGTATCCAGCTATGTCAAACGCCCACCACTGATTCAACGTGGTGATGTGGTAAGCATCGTTGCCAAAGTTGCAGGCATTCAAGTTCGCGCAGAAGGCATTGCCTTAAAATCGGGTAGCCGAGGTGACCGTATGTTGGTTAGAAATATTCGCAGCAAACAAACGCTGCAAAGCACTGTACAAGATGCACATACTGTTTCTGTGTTTGTAGGTGGTGCATAATGCGCTATGTTATCTTATTTCTGACACTATATTTAAGCGCTTGTGCGCCGAGCAAATCACTGGTTACACAAGATAAAAACAAACCCATTGTTGATGCAGCACTTATGCAGCATGAGTTAGAAAACACACAAACAGGTTCTCTATGGAATAATAGTGGCGCAACCATGTTTACCGACCCTAAAGCCCACCGTGTTGGTGATTTGGTGATGGTCTTGGTACAAGAAAACGCGAGTGCAACACGCTCTTTAGGTACGAAAAAGAGTCGAAAATCCAAACACTCATCAAGCTTGGGTGGTATGTTTGGTTTAGAAAAAACGCTAGCTAAAAACTTTGACCCAACCTTAGCCATGAACACCAGCAATGATAAAAGCTTTTCTGGTTCTGGTGAAACCACCAATTCAGACTCTTTGCTTGCCAGTGTGACTGCTGTGGTCACTGAAGTGTATCCCAATGGTAACATGAAAATTATTGGCCGCCGCGAAGTCACCATCAACCAGCAACCCCAAGAACTCACCTTTACAGGCATCATCCGACCTTCAGATATTTCTGCCAATAATACCATTGTCTCTGCTCAGGTTGCACAAGCCAAAGTGAGCTATGGCAGTGGTGGCTCGCTGGCTGCAATGACGGATGAAGGCTGGTTAGGCCAAACGCTAGACTTCATTTGGCCATTTTAGGAGCAATGATGAAATATTTTGCCATCATATTCATAACATTAAGTCTTACTACTCCAGCACATGCTGAACGCATCAAAGATTTGGCTGATATTCAAGGCGTACGCTCCAATGCTTTGATTGGCTATGGTATTGTTGTGGGTTTGAATGGCACTGGTGATAGCTCCAATTCATCCCCATTCACCATCAGCAGTATCACTGCCATGCTTGAGCGATTTGGGGTTAATGTACGCCCTGACATTAAAAAAATGAAACCCAAAAATATTGCAGCTGTGATTGTGACTGCAGAACTGCCCCCATTTGCCCGCCCTGGTCAAAAGTTAGATGTTACGATTTCAAGCTTGGGCGATAGTAAAAGTTTACGTGGTGGAACATTACTCATCACCCCTCTTTTAGGCGGCAATGGGCAAGCTTATGCTGTGGCGCAAGGTGGACTATCTGTAGGCGGTTTTGCCATTGCAGGGGCAGCAGGGAACACAGTAAAGAATCACCCCACTGTGGGCAAAATACCCAATGGTGCGCGCATTGAAAAAGCAGCACCCCGTGGTTTAAGCATTGGGCAGGAAAAAGTAACTGTCATGTTGCGCAACCCCGATTTCACCACCGTCCAACGTATGCAAGACATCATCAATAAAAGTATGGGGAAAGGTATGGCAAAAGCCATTGATGCAGGCACGGTTGAAGTCTGGAACCCCAGCGGCAATGCGATTGCTCTGATTGCACAACTCGAACAACTGGAATTGCTCACCGACAGACCTGCTATTGTTGTCGTAGATGAGCGCACAGGCACAATTGTCATGGGGCAAGGTGTCACCATTGAAACCGTTGCTGTAGCGCATGGCAACATCAGTGTTAACATTGTTGAAGGTGCAGATGTATCTCAACCCTTTGCCTTCTCCTCTGGTGCGACCACATCTACCCCCACGACTGAGGTCACTATCGAAGAAGATGAAGCGCAATTGGTTGTTTTACCTCGCCAAGTCACGCTTGCATCTTTGGTGTCAGCGCTTAATTCCGTGGGTGCAACACCCAGTGATTTGATTGCTGTTTTACAAGCCATAAAAGCAGCAGGTGCACTGCATGCTGAACTTAGGGTGATGTAATGCGTGATTTAGTTGAAACCGTTATCGGTCAGGTCTTAAAACAAAAACCAACCATGAAACCCATGGCGTTTACCTCAAACCCACCACAAGCAAAAACATTTCAAAACTCGCAAGTGAATCAACCCCTCGAAATTAAAGACAAAGATGCTTGGGATGCGTGCTGTAAATTTGAAGCTATTTTTTTGCAACAAATGATGGAAGCCATGCGCAAAACAGTGCCCGAATCTGAACTTTCTCCGCGCAGTTATGCCAACAGCATGTATGACGGCATGATGGATCAAGCCATTTCTGAATCGGGAAGTAAACAAGCACCTTTGGGTTTAGCAATGAATATGTACCGTCAATTGGAGCGTGATGGATTTACCCAAAAAGTGGGGGGCACTCAAGGTTTACAACAACTTGCCGATACATTGAAAACGGACCCTTCCCTCACACCACCGAATCTAGGAGGCATACATGGTTAGAATCACAGGCTCAAGTCAACCCACTGGCATTCATAAGCCTTCAAGCAAAACCAAGGGAGCTACTGCAAAAAGTAGCCAAAGCGACCATGTTAAAGTCTCTGATGCCGCAGGCTTGCGTGAGCGCGCAAAGGTGATGCTCTCCGATATGCCTGAAGTACGCTTGGATGAAATTGAAGGTATCCGTAATGCCTTAGAACAAGGCACATACGCTATGAACCCTAAAGCTGTTGCATCACACATTGTGCGTAATGCATTGTCCGAACATGCGTGGGGTTAACCAATGAGCATACAATCGACGACATCAAAAAACATGCCCGCAATCATCACTCAAATTTTAAGTGATATGGAAAACTGTATTCACGAGCAAGAGGTTATCGTGATTGAAGAACGTGAAGCCATGCAAACATTTAATGCTGAGGCACTCACATCCTTGGTCGAGCGCAGGGCAAGAAGCCAAAGTGCACTCAATGAGCTTGAACATCAGTGCCAGGTTTTATGCGCTCACATACAACATATTTCAGACAAAGAAAAACGTATGGCGTTCATTATCGACCATTTTGCACCTAAAAATGCCGATGTTCTACAAACTATGCGCATTGACCTTGTCCGCCGTATGCAAACCTTAGAACACGACCATGTTGAAAACCATATTCGTTTGCGTGCAGCATGGAACGTGACCACCAATATCTTGCAACATATTGGTGCCATTGAAGCACCATCCACGTACAGCACCTACACTGCGCAGGCAGCACGATGAGTTTTCAAGCTTTAAATGTTGCGGCATCAAGCTTACGCGCTCAGCAAAAAGCTATTGATGTGGTCTCGCACAACATTGCTAACGTCAATACGCCTGGCTATTCACGGCAGGCTCCAAATATTGTAACCACAACCCCCGAAAGTATTGGCGGCTTGGACTTTGGGCGCGGTATCAATCTAAAAAGTATCGGTCGCTCAGTTGACCCACTTATTGCAAACTCACAACGTGAAAATACATCTCAATTTCAGTTTTGGAATCACGTGTCCACAGGTTTAACCACCATTGAAAACAGCTTTGGCAGTTTGGATAGCACAGGGCTTGCAGCTTCGGTTAATGACTTCTTTTTGTCATGGCAACAACTAAGCAATAACCCACAAGATACAGCGCAAAAGTATAATGTGCGCAACAAAAGTGAAGCATTAATTATACAGTTAGGCAACATGCAAACCCAACTTGGTAACGGGCAAGTTCAACTTGACCAATCCATTGACCAGCAATTGGCAGATGCTAACTTAAAGATTGATGAGATTTCAGCCTTAACCCAACAAATTACTGCCCATGAAGCAGGCAAGCAAGGGCAAACAAGCATTGCCAATGATTTACGCGATCAGCGCGATCAAGCCGTGCGCGACCTTGCCAAAATTATACCTATTCAAAATGTAAGCACTCAAGATGGAGGGCTACTCATACAAACCAAAGGTGGGGATTTATTGACCCAAGATGGTGTAGCTCGTCATTTAACGCGCAGCAGTGTATCAAGCACGGGATATCAAGGCATTGTGATTGAAAATACCAATCAACAGGTTCAGGGGTTAGAGTTTGGTGGCACATTAGGTGGCACCATCAAATTGCGCGATGAATATTATCAGGGTTATATGGATACCTTGGATAGTTTTGCCAGCAACCTAGCCTTTTCTACCAACCAAATTCAAAGCAATGCAGGCAGTGCTACACGTCTGAGCCAAGTTCAATCGGGGCAAGGTGCAACCAACCCAACACTTGCACTCAATGATGCCGCGCAAAACACTGCATTTGCAAGTCAAGTTCAAGCAGGAGGCTTTAATATTCATGTTTATGATGCTGCTGGTTCCCCCCTCATTCCCACCAGCAAAACCACCATTAATATCGCAGCTGGAAGCACAATGAATGATGTTGCCACAACATTAAATGCAGTTGTTGGGTTATCAGCAACAGTAGATAGCGCAGGACGTTTAAATATCGATGCCGGAAGCAATACAGTTGCCTTTGCGGATGATACATCTAATTTTTTAGCCGCTTATGAAATTAACAGCTTCTTTCATGGTTCAACAGCTGGTAATATCACATTATCACAACCTATTCTTAATGATGTTACCTCCATTGGCACAGGTTATATCGACCCCACCACTTCTTTATTACAAACAGGTGATAACCGTGCTGCCGTAAATATTATGAACCTTCAAGATACTGCGCTTAGCGTTGATGGAAGTACCCCTGCAAGTTTACATGAGCGTATTTCTTCGCTTTCCTCACGTTACGGACTTGATGTTGGCGTTGCGAATCAACAAAAAAGCTACCGTGAGGCTGAATCCATATCACTCACACAGCAACGCGAAGCAATCTCTGGTGTTAATGTTGACGAAGAACTGATTGCGATGATGAAGTTTCAACGTGCTTATGAAGCATCGGCTAAAATTATAACCACCAGCAATCAAATGATGGATAGTTTGATGGGGATATTACGATGAGAGTAACCAATAACCAAATGTATGAAAATTTGATGTCTGGCATCAATAAACAATTGAAAATAAAAAATGACAGCAATGCCAGCATTGCTTCAGGTACACGTTTCCAGCGCCCCGCTCAGGCAGGTTTGGATTATAAAACATCCCTTAATTTACGCCATACACAGAGTCAAATTCAAGGTAGCTTAGAGTCTCTCACTATCGCAGAATCGCGACTTTCTGCTAGCCAAACCATGTTAAGTGATATATCCAATGTGTTGAAACGCGCGCAAACACTTGCCGTACAGCAAGCATCGGGACAAATTGGTCCGCAAGAACATGCTGCTGCAATAGGTGAAGTGAACCACTTGCTCGACCAAGTTGCCAACTCAGCCAATCAACAGTGGCAAGGTGAATTTTTGTTTTCAGGCACAGCCGTCGATACGCAACCTTTTTCAGTTGATGCTTCAGGTGTTTATCAATATCAAGGTTCCGACCAAGATAGAACAGTCTCCGTTAGCACTCGTCAAAGTATCAACAGCAATGTGCGCGGTGATGAAGCAGCCTTTGCTCAAGCATTTTCATCGCTAACCAATTTCCAAACAGCATTGGCAAACAATGATCAAACTGGCATTGCCAATGCAATCAGTGAGTTAACCGCCGCGGGTAATGGCATCATTGATTTAACCAGTAATGTAGGTGGGCAAATTAAAGCCATTCAAAGTTACACCCAATCCTATGAAGATATGAAGTTCTCCATTGATAAACGTTTAAATGAGCATGAAGCTGCTGATATCCCTGCCTTGGTTGCCGCTATGCAACAAGCTGACATCGCCTTACAAGCTTCATATAGTCAGATTGCTAACATTAAAAATTTGTCTCTCGTGAACTTCCTGCGCTAAGCCTATGATGGTCATCCGCAGAAAAGCCAATGAAGCTATCCGTATTAGCGATAATATACGTGTCGTTATTCATGAGGTTCGTCATGGCGTTGTACGCTTTGGTATCGAAGCCCCTGATGATATCGCCGTCCACCGTTTAGAGGTGTATGAACAAATCCAACAAGAAAACCAAGCTGCTGTAGCTGGTGATACGCTGGCTTGGTTAAAACAAGGTGAGTAATATGTTAGCAACCCCAATAAAAGAAGCAGTATCTATCAACCATACCCGTGAATTCACATTCCCTCGCGGTGTCGCAGGATTTTCAAAAGCCACACGCTTTGCATTTATATATGAAGGAAAAGGTGAATTATTGTGCCTTCAATCCATCGACCAAGCAGAAGCATCTTTTATTTTAGCGCCTTGGGATGAGTCCCGTTTGGGTCAACCACCACAGTTGTCCAAAGAACAGTTAGAATGTTTACGTTTGGCGAATCCACAAGGGCTTCGTTGGTTTGTGGTGCTCAATCCTTTTGCCGATAAAACATGGGTTACAGCTAACCTCAAAGCACCGATTGCTATCAGTGAGTCTGAACAAACAGGATTGCAATGTATTCGTAATCAAAAGCAACTTGAACTTCGCTACAAGTGGATGAAGCAACCCCATTAAACACCTTTGGCGTGGAAAATAAGCTGCGCTTGCTTTTCTTTGACTTGAACACGGCTCCAACAGGCATAAGGCATGGCAAGGTGGCGAGTGGTCTGAATCGGCGCATTTAGAGCATAAGCCAAAAGTAAGCGAATCGAACCCGAATGCGCAACAACCAAAACATGTCCATCTTGTTGCGCAACAAGCTCTTGCCAAAAGCTCAACACGCGTGTTGCGAACTGCTGCATGGGCTCCCCATTGGGCGGTGAAAGGTGCGTTGGATCTACTCGCCATGCTTCAAGCTGACCTGGATATGCTTGCTTTATTTCAGTCGCCGTCAAACCTTCCCAGTTCCCATAACTAAGCTCCTGGATTCTTTTATCCAACACACAAGGCACACCTATCGTGTTCGCCCAGACCTGCGCAGGGTCAGCGCAACGGGACAATGGAGAAGTGATGATTTTCGTGGTGTGGTGTTGAACTGACTGCCAAACTTTATCCATGCTATTTCTGCCCGAAACCGTCAAAGCTACATCCAAACAACCTCGATATTTGATGCCCCCTTCAAGCGCACCATGTCTTAAAAAATCTATCACCAGCATTCAATTTCACCTCATTATGTGTGGGAATATGTGGCAATATATGCAAAAAGCTTGAAAGGTGGCAATCTATTTGCTTGACTGTGTAGCTAGCTTCATAATTTTAAAGGGGATTATATGTATTTGGAACATTGGAATTTAGACGACTTCCCCTTTGATAATGTGCCGTCTTCTCGCTTCTATTATGAATCGGATGACCACCGACTTTTATGCGAAGACTTGTATGATGCGATTATTCGTAGGCGTGGTGCCATTGTGCTTTCGGGAGGTATTGGCTGCGGCAAAACTACAACCATACAACGCGTATTACTGGACTTGCCACAAGAACGATTTGATATTGCTTTGATTAACTTTTCTAGCCTCACCGCTGTAGAAATGCTCTATGAAATTACACAACAATTAGGGCTAAAAACAAAAACACACCGTGAAGATAAAAATGTGCTTCTGCAAACGCTGCAAGACCACTTGGCAAATAATGCCACCCAAAACAGAGACACGCTAATCTGCATTGATGAGGCGCAAAGCATTCCCGACACTGCAACTTTGGAAGAGCTGAGAATGTTGCTCAATTTTCAGTTGGGTGACCGCTTTTTGATTACATTACTGCTCGTTGGGCAACCCGAACTACAACAAAAAATTGCTGAACTACCGCAGCTACAACAGCGCATTGCGCTCAACATACAAATTGGCAAACTTAATATACAAAGCACCATGTATTACTTGCTTCATAGATTACGTAAAGCAGGCTGTAAACAACCTATTCTGACCAAACAAGCGGTGAAGTTGATCTATCAATATTCCAAAGGTGTGCCCCGCGTTATCAATCACATCATGGACAGATGTTTGTTGGTGGGTATGCGCTCATCCAAAATACTAATTGACCAAAATCTAGTTGAAACCACCATGCAGAGGTATCCCATATCATGAGCAAATACATCGACCTTCTCCGTGAGCATAATCAAGAGCCCGAAAAAAAGAAGAACAAAAAGAAAAATAAGAAAAAGGGTAAAAACACTGCTAAAAACCCATACAGCCATCAAGATGAAAGTGATAATGCCTTATTGGATGAAATGGCGGCATTGTTGGACGAACATGAAAATGAACAAACATCTATCATTGATGATTACGATGAAAAGCAGAACATCTTAATCACTGAGGAATCGACACCCAAGCCTATACAAGAAAAAGAAGGCATCACCTTTTCTGTCCCCGAAATAGATACCTATGGTTTCGATTTAACTTCATGGTTAGGTCATGTAGAACAATCGCTCACAACCACCTTTATCGCTGTTCAAAACAACGAACGCTTTAATATTAATATTTTAGAAGAGCATTTAAATACCCTGTTTGACCAAATTCATACCTCACCCAAAGTCATTGATACTTTGGAGCTGGAAATCAACAAACATCTTCAATCCAGCTTGGATACTCATCACCATGCTGACTTGGTACAAAAAGCAATTCTTATGATGTTATACACTATGAAAGTTGGCATGCAACTGAGCTTGAAACTTCAGGAACTATTACCCTATACCATTGCTGCTATGCTTCATCATCTCGGTATGGCAATGGTGCCCGCTGAACTTCGTCAAAAAATAGAAACCCTCACCGCTGATGAAATACAACAAATTAAACGTGCTCCGCAATCGGCATTAACTTATCTTGATACACACCATGTTCAGCATAAACAGCTGCATGCCGCAATCAGCCAAAGTGGTGAGCGTTATAATGGAAGTGGTGCACAAGAACTTGCAGGACATGATATTACGTGGGTAGCACGTTTGGTAAGTTTATTGTCCATGTTTGAAGCACTGATTCACCTTCGCCCTTATCGCCAACGTTTATTGCCTCGTGATGCTATTCGAGAAATCGTCAAGTTCCATAAAAAAGAATTTGACCCTGAAATGCTAAAAGCACTGATTGAGTCTATTTCTCTCTATCCCGTGGGAACTTTTGTCCAACTCAATACTGGCGAAGTAGGGCAAGTGATTAACATTCACAATAAGTTTCCTTTGCGCCCTGTTGTCTACATCAACATGGATAAATATGGACATGCCATTATGGAACGTAAAGTTGATTTAAAAAAACAGCCTAACTTAATGATTCAAAAGTGCATGTATGAGGAAGGGCTAAAAGACTTGGCTGAGACTTAAATCATCCATGACAACTAAAGTTACCCAAAAAAAACTGGAGCAAGCTTTAGAAACCTATGCGGGTTTAGTCGAAGTCTACCCCGACAATGAAGACTACCTACAACGGTATGCCGATATGCTGCAAGCTTTAGGGCGTGATGCTACGGCAACCCTAACCTTACAACATTTACATGATATTATTGCCAAGCGCTCTGAAAAAGAAGCCAAAGAGTTTGCCCGCAAATACCCGCAAATCGGACGCATTTCCTTGGAAGAAATTTTTGACTCCCAAGATAAACATATGATTACAGGTAAAATTATTTATGAATTGTTGGGGAAAATCTGGATTCGTCTGCACCAACAAAAGCTAAAGGGTGGGCAAGCGGTATGCCGTGCTGAAGATATATCCGATTCCCTTATCCTTGTCCTAAAAGGTAATATCGATGTTTATGCGCCTGATAGTCAAAAAAATCATGTGCTTTTAGAAAATATTGGTATTTACGATATTCTGGGTGAGCAAACTTTTTTGCAGCCTGACCGCCTCAACTTCAATGCATTTGTCAGCTCTGACTCTGCCATATTCGTAAAAGTCCCACGCAAAAAGATTACCGCCATGCTAAAGAATAATGAGCATTTAAAAAATATGCTGCAACAACGTGCCAACTTTAGAAATAAAGTGCGCTACATTGCATTGCACCCTATTTTTAAAACGTTGCCACTTAAACTGACCAAGTATTTGGCACGTGCAGCATCCATTAAGTCGTTTGCTGAAAAAAGCATGATTTTAGATTTGGCTGAAAAAGCAGGCGGTATTTATATTCTTTTATCAGGCAAAGCATGCTACTTGGCTAGTGATAAATCAGGGAAAAAACATGCCCTTCCCGCGCTAAAACCAAGCGCACTCATGGGGGACTTGCTTCTTCAGGGTAAGAAATCACTTTATGATAATGAGTTGTATGCAGCAACTGCGGTACGTGCCATTTTTATGCCTGAAGAACATTTACTCAATATCAGCACTGCATTTCCACCACTGATGGAAAGATTGATGCAATATGCTGAACAGCAACAGCAGCAAATTGTTCTCTCACTCACCAAAATACAACATGACTAAACCAACATTAAGCGCGGAAGAAAAAGATGCTTTAGAGCACCGATTAGCCATGTACAAGCAGCTGTCGCTGGCTTACCCCATGGAGCATAGGCACCTGCAAAAGCAAATTGAAGTATTAATCTTGTTGCATCGATTGGATGAAGCAGAGCTTCTTTTACTGCAGCTGCGAAGTAACCTATCTAGTCGGGGCATGCATGATGAGGCAGACAAGACCAATGACATACGCAAACACATTAATTCCGAAAAGTTATGTAAACAGTTATATTCAACACCTTTTCTACACCTCGCATCCAGCAATTTCTTAGAAAAAGCATTTCTCACGCACCGCCGCATTGAACTAAAAGAAGGTGACTATCTGATTCGCTATGGGGATGTGGAAAACCAAATGTTTATTGTGGTGAAAGGTGAACTTGCGGTGTGGAGTCGCGATGAGGATAGAAAGAAACACTTTGAACATGTCATGCATGCGGGTGAAGTCATCGGTGAACTCGCCTTTTTGGATAACACGCCGCGCAGTGCGGATGTCATTGCATGTAAAGATTCAACTGTGCTCGCCATTCCAAGCAAGGCTGCTTTAAAGTTGTTCCTTGAAAACCCTGGCATTGAAGACGCTCTCCGCAAATCTGCGACCAGCAGGCGCATTCAACTGGATTTAAAATGTAACTCTCATCTGAACAAACTGCCCAAAGAAGTTCAATCGCTTCTCTCCACCTCTGGTCGATATGTTACCTATCAACCGCTGCAACGCATTTACAGGTTTGGGCAAACCATACAATCTATTGATTTGATTATTGCAGGTTATGTCCGGCATGTTGGCGAACTCAAAGATGGAAGTTCTGTGATGCTCAATAGCCTGAAAAAGGGCGCTTTACTTGGCTGTTCTGCAGCCACTCCCCACATGAACAAGACCTATGTTGCCGATATTGTCGCCATTGATGAGGTCACACTTATCCAATTCCCATTGGATTATTTCAAAGAAATAATCAAAACAAATCCACGGTTAAGCCAAGCTGTGTTAGAAAGCGCCGAGTCCGAACAGGGCGACCTGCTACAAACCATCACGCGCAGCAACACATAGGCAAAAAAAGAGGCGCAACATTGCTGTTGCACCTCTTTAAAACTAAAGTTTTCAGTGATTACTGAGGAACTACGTTTTCCGCTTGTGGACCTTTTTGACCTTGAACTACTTCCATAGTTACTTTTTGGCCTTCTTCCAATGAACGGAATCCTTCAGAATTAATTGCAGTGTGATGTACGAATACGTCATCTCCGCCTTCTTGCTCGATAAAACCGAAGCCTTTTTCATCATTGAACCATTTAACGGTTCCTTCAACTTGATTAGACATGTGTCAATCCTCTTTCTTTTTTTAATATCTACTTTCGTTGTTTCTTTTTGAATTGGCCTAGCTTTAGAACTGGTGCAAACTCACTAAAAATACTAACACGAACGCCGGCAGACTGGTTCAAGCGTCAAGCAAGGTCAAGATAAATATGAATTATCCTCGCCCACTCATGCTTTTTAGCCGCACTTTCACTTTAAGCAACGCTGAAACCAGCACTTCACAAACTGGCTCTTCGGCATCCACACCAAAGCTAATTCTTAAACTGCTACGCGCTTGAAAATCAGGCGCACCCATGGCTAACAAAACATGTGATGGTTCGCGTTTTCCCGATGAACATGCTGACCCTGATGCCACGGCAAAACCCATCAAGTCCATTTGCATCAACAACGTCTCACCTTCCAAACCAGGGATACAAAACATGGATGTATTGGGCGTGCGTTGTTGATTTTGTCCAAAAAAGACCGTGCTGGGTATCGATTCTACCAGCTTCTTCTCAAACATATCACGAACTTGGGCTGCTTGACTGTAATCCAATGCTCCCAATGCAGCGGCAAAACCAGCAGCACCTGCCACATTTTCAGTGCCCGACCTGCGCCCACGCTCTTGCCCACCACCAATCATCAAGGATTCAAGCCTAGCGCCACGTTTCATAATAAGCGCACCAACACCACGCGGCCCGCCAATTTTATGCGCTGAGAAACTCACAAAATCAGCATCCAAATCGTTTAAATTGATTTCAAACTTGCCCAGCGCCTGCACAGCATCCACCAACAATGGAATACCCTTAGCCTTACATGCTTCATTAACTTCAAATACGGGTTGCACCACACCTGTTTCATTGTTTGCCCACATCAAACACATCAACTTCGTGTTCGCTTGGCAAGCATTCATCATGGCTTCAGCTTGGACACACCCACCTTTATCAGGCTTCACCATGGTGAATGTCCAACCTGAATAGCGGCTGCACCACTGTTCAACCGCTTGAAAAATGGCGGGGTGCTCAATCGCTGATAACACAATATGCCCACTATCCGATTGCGCCATAACCCCTTGGATGACCATATTGTTGGACTCTGTGCCGCCTGAAGTGAACACCACGCTTCCTGATTCCACTTTAAAATATTCAGCCAATGTTTCGCGGGCATCATCAAGCTTGCGCCGCGCATTTCGTCCCGCCCAGTGAAGACTAGAAGGGTTGCCAAACGCATCATCCGCCACGGATTGCATGGCAGTGCTCACCTGCGGCAGTTGCGGGCAGGTGGCATTATAATCAAGATAAAATTGTTTCATGGGGCGCAGCCTACTGCTGCATCAATGATTTTTCGACTGCCTTTAAAGTATCAATGTAATTTTTATCGTCACACACATCTTGTATGGTCACGGTTTCAAGGAAAAACTTGATGTGAAAGCCAAGTGCTGTCCATAAATTATGCGTTTCGCAGCGACTACCGCGATGACAACCCGTATCTTCATCTTTACACAATGTCGTTTGAACTTCTTCATTCACCGCACGCATTATCAAGGAAATGCTAATCTCAGATGGTTCTTTTGCCAGTGTATATCCACCACCTGGCCCGCGCACAGATTCTACCAAGTTTGCTTCTCTAAGCTTACGGAAAAGCTGCTCCAAATAAGACAATGAAATAAACTGCCGATCAGAAATTGAGGCAAGTGTAATAGGGCCTGTATTCTGATGCTTGGCTAAATCAACCATCGCAGATACGGCGTAACGACCTTTACTTGTCAGCTGCACATTGTCCTCCAGATACATCAAACGTGTATATTATATAAGCAAATATTGCTATACCCGACTGATATAGTCAAGTATTTCTGTTAGCCTCACTTTGACCAATGCGCTTTATCGCGCAAGACTAACGCCATGCGACCTGCCACCTTATCCATCAACCTTGAACATTTGTTATGGAACTACCATCTGCTACACAAGCAGGCTGGTGAAAGCAGCATCATGGCTGTGGTCAAAGCCAATGCTTATGGGCATGGTATGATTCAAGTCTCGAAAACTTTATTCCACGCTGGGTGCAGACAGTTTGCCGTCACCGATGCCGCAGAAGGACAAACGCTACGGCAACATTTACCGCATGATGCAGATATTATATTGCTCTCGGGTATCTTTGACATGGATGATGTCCAAAGCTGTAACACCGACCAACTCACCCCCGTGATTAGCCATATCAAACACATCCAATACCTCGCCAGCACCGATTTTCGTGGGCAGGCATGGCTAAAAGTGGATACGGGCATGAACCGTATCGGTGCCGATGATGTGGCATATTTGCTGGACACCATGCAACATCATCACATCCAGCTTGCAGGCATCATGTCTCACCTTGCCTGCGCCGATACCCCTGAACACCCGCTCAATCAGCAGCAAATTCAATCGTTCAAGTCTATTCAAGAGCAACATCATGCACCCGCATACAGTTTGATGAATAGCGCAGGGTTGGTGGCATTGATGCCGGATATTGATACCGATGTAGTGCGTCCAGGCATTGGTTTATACGGCATTGAACCGATACCAAGCCAACCTTTAGGTTTAAAACCCGTAATGCAACTCAGCGGCAGTATCCTGCAAACTCGCTTGGTCAAAACAGGTGAAAGCGTATCGTATGGCGCAACTTGGCAAGCCCCACGCGATACTTGGATTGGCATTGTCAGCTTAGGTTATGCCGATGGTTTGCCTCGCATCTTATCCAACCAAGGGCAATTGCATCATGCTTCAGGCGCACTGCCCATTATCGGGCGTGTTTGTATGGATTATTGCATGGTGAGCATAGACCCTTTGCATGTGAGCCAAGGCGATACTGTCCATGTTTTTGGTTTTGAGGCTAACCTACCTACAGCCAACCATGTGGCTGAACAATGCCATACCATCGCCTATGAATTATTGACCAGCATACCTGCGCGTGTACCACGCCAATATATTGAGGAGGAATCATGAGCAAGCATATCGAAACCACTTTAGAAGAAGTCCGCGTATTTCAGCCGCCCCAGTCTGATAGCAAATTTTCATCTTTGGCAGACAGGCAAGCCTTGTGCGATAAGTTTGAACAAGACTTTGAAGGCACATGGGCAGACTTGGCAAACTCGGAACTCACTTGGCAAAAACCTTTTACAAACACTTTAAACAGCGATAACCCACCCTTTTACAAGTGGTTTGAAGATGGCAATATCAATGTGTCTGAAAACTGCTTGGATAGGCATGTGGCAAACGGTTTAGGTGAACGCACGGCTATTATTTGGGAAGGTGAGCCGGGTGAGGTGCGCCAGATTTCGTATGCTGAACTCTTGGCGGAAGTCTGCAAAGCTGCCAATGGTTTGAAAGCGTTGGGCATTAACAAGGGCGATAGGGTCATCATTTACATGCCTATGATTCCAGAAGCCGCCGTGGCTATGCTTGCTTGCACCCGTATTGGTGCGACCCATTCCGTGGTCTTTGGCGGATTTTCTGCGCAAGCTTTGCGCGATAGAATTGAAGATGCAGAAGCGAAATTGGTCATCACTGCCGATGGTGGTTGTCGCCGTGGCAAAGTATTTAATCTGAAAGACAGCGTGGATGAAGCCACTGGGCACGGCTGCCCAAGTTTGGAACATGTGTTGGTGGTCAAGCGCGGTGATAATGACATTTCGTGGCAGGATAAAGATGTTTGGTGGCATGATGTATGCGATGGGCAAAGTGAAGAATGCACACCTGCCATCATTGAATCTGAACACCCCCTATTTATCCTTTATACGTCTGGCTCCACAGGCAAACCCAAAGGCATTGTCCACAGCACAGGTGGTTATCTTTTGTGGGCGCATTTGACCATGCAATACAGCTTTGATTTTAAACCTGAAAGCGATGTGTTTTGGTGTACGGCTGATGTGGGCTGGATTACAGGGCATTCCTATTCAGTGTATGGTCCACTATCCAATGGTGGCACAACCGTGATGTATGAAGGCACACCCACTTTTCCTGATGCAGGGCGTTTCTGGAAAATTTGCCAAGACCACAAAGTTTCGATTTTTTACACCGCACCTACCGCCATTCGCGCGCTTAACAAAGCAGGTGATGCTTATCCCAATGCTTATGATTTAAGCAGCCTTCGTGTCTTGGGAACCGTGGGTGAGCCCATCAATCCTGAAGCGTGGATGTGGTATCATGAAGTCATTGGTGGTGGTCGCTGCCCCATCGTGGATACATGGTGGCAAACCGAAACAGGTGGGCACATGCTTGCGCCCATGCCGTTTGCTGTGCCTACCAAGCCAGGCTCTGCCACCCTACCTTTACCCGGTGTGTTTGCTGACATTGTCGATGAAAGTGGTGCGCCCGTTGCTGAAGGTGGTGGATTATTGGTGCTCACCAAACCTTGGCCTTCGATGTTGCGCGGAATTTGGGGTGATGATGCACGCTTTGTTGAAACCTATTGGCAGGAGTTTAGTGATAAAGGTTATTATTTGGCAGGTGATAGCGCACGCAAAGATGAAGATGGTTATTTCTGGATTATGGGGCGTATTGATGATGTGCTCAATGTGTCTGGGCACCGATTAGGCACCATGGAAATTGAATCGGCATTGGTGTCCCATGACGCCGTAGCGGAAGCTGCTGTGGTGGGTCGCCCTGATGACATTAAAGGCGAGGGTATCTTTGCTTTTGTAATTCTCAAAGTTGAAGCCACCGAGACATTGGAACAAGAACTTCGTGCCCATGTTGGCAAAGAAATTGGCGCAATTGCCAAACCTGATGTGATTCGCTTCACGGACAACCTACCCAAAACGCGTTCGGGTAAGATTATGCGCAGACTTCTTCGCGACATTGCCGCAGGGCGCGACATCACATCTGATATTTCCACTTTGGAAGATCAATCTGTGATTGCGCAACTGCAAGGAAAACCTGTATCGTAACAGAACGTACGGTTTACCATACGCCGTTGGCCCGAGGGTCGGCGAATGGGCGTATGTATCTGGCTGCATCTGCAGTGCTCACACTGATGCTGCTGGCATGGCACTTCTCTATTCAAGCAGCGGCACACGATGCAGCCATTGTGCAAGTGCGCGCATGGCTGGGAAATATGCATGCAAGCGCAGGGCATGTTCAGTTTCGTTTGTTGCGCGGTACATTAACCATTGATGATATTCGAGCGGATGTACAAGGCTCACCGCTGCATATTCAATCCTTACTGATTAAAGGCAATCCTGCTTCTATCACCACAGCCAAACCTCAATTGCAGCATATTCAAATCCAAGACATGATACTCAACCATACAGGGTTACAAAGCTGGCAAGATATAAGCCTGCAATTCCCCCAATCCCTACAAACAATTTTTCGTTATGCCAAAGTCATCACATTGGAAAGTGGGCGTATCCATGACCAAAAAAATCCCTATTTCTTTGTCGATATTCAAAACATCAATATATCTGGCTCACCAGAAAATCGTGAAATACATGGGCAAGGCAAGCTACGAACCCAAGAGGACAATCCTGATGAAGTTTGGTTGCTCGAAAGCTTTGTGCCATCTGCAACCGCACAGCAAACAGGGAAAATCATCACCCAATCATCCACGATAAACACGGAAATACTTTGGTCGGGCGCATGGGAAACACAAAACTTACTATTGAATATTCAGCGCACCGATACCGACTACGACGCAAGTTTCACCGCCAAACTCAAACAGCACAAGCAGAAGTGGCAAGGTGATATTCTGATGCAATCATGGTATTGGCAAACACAAAACATCGATAGTTTGGTGACTGGTGATATACATATCTCTGGGCTACCCCATGCGTGGCTTATCCAAAGTGATAAAGTTTTATGGGAAGAAACATCATTACCCACGCATGATACCTTTATACAAAGCATGACCAGCTATGATTTGAAGTTGAACTCGCAAAACAAACATATATCCATGCAACGCTTGGATATTGAGGATACCAATATCGCACTTATGCCTACCCAACCTCTATTGGCGTCGGCATGGACATGGAATATTCCAAGCATAAACATCCAGTCGCTCTATATATCCTATGGTGCGGATGATGAAACCATTGAGCTTCCTGCCATGAATGGCGTCGCATCCATCCAGAAAAACAAGCTGAAACTTGATATTTCACAACAGGTTGATGACAATCAGTTTTGGCGGCTATTAACCCAAAAAGATGGCTCTATTTATTTATCCGCATCTCATGTTCCCTTGCTTCAACTGCGCAACCTTTTGCCAATACCCATTCGAAATCAATCCTATACTGTGCAAGGGAAAACCCAATTGGCACTTCATATTAACCCCAATCAACAATGGCAAACATCAGGTAAAGTTTATGTGTCTAACTTAACTTTCGCGTCAAAAAATCAAAGCTTCTCAGCAAAAGCTCTTAAATTATTAATTCCGTCAGCAAACATGCATGGTGTTCAACACGCATCCATTCAGGCCAATGATTGGCAAATGCAATTTCCGCTCACCCCACGTCAGGCATGGTCATCATCATCCCATCTTGAAGCATGGGCTAAAATACCGTGGGGCTTGGATAAAATTGATTTTCAAAATGGTAAAGTGCTGATTGGCAACCAAGATAGTGTTTGGTTAAGTGCGGCAAACCTGCATATCAACAACTGGCAAAACGACAAATCTGCAAAACTTACCCTTCATGCTAAAGCAGGGCTTGCCCCACTCACACTCAAGGTGCAGCTATTGCAGCAACCAGACAAAACCATGACATGGGAAACTTTGGACTTAAAGCTCGCCCATGCCAATATGTTTTTCCTTGAAGATTGGTTGCGTATTTCAGCCCTCCCACAAGTTGGTCGCGGGCATATCAGTTTATCCATACAAACCAAAAAAGAACAAGAACATATCCAAGGCAGTATTCAACTAGCTTTGCACAAGTTGCAATTATTAGACGATGAGCAACAATCCAATGCTTTAAACCAAATGCTTGGCATTGCAATCATTCAGCCTTCTGAGGCGATTGATTTACAGGCTTCATTTGCTGGTGAACACAGCTGGGACACCTTGGCTGCACGGGCATTGGTGGATGCCGCCAAAACATCAACAGAGCAGTTCCAGCACAGAGATGACGCAATTAAACCAACACATAAACGGTTGGGAAGTTTGCGTATTCAGCAAGATATACGTTTATCTTTAAATGAGCGTACTCGCCTGCGTACAATGATTAAAACCATCAAGCGTCACAAAACAGCAACCATTGAACTTATCCCCGATATTGGCACCGCAACCCTTACACCCACCCTTCACCAACAGGTTTTAGCCACCCAATCTGCAATTCAATCTTTCTTGCAACGGCGTGGTATTCATCGTTCAAGAATTTATGCCGTGCTCCCCCAAGCAAAACATCACAGCACCCATGATGTGAATGCCGTACACATCAATCTTGTTCTATGAAGGTTCGCGCAAGGAAAAGCTTGCAAGATTAGTGTGTTCACACTAGAAATCGCAACGCTGAAAAACTGAGGCATGTTTATTGTCTTGTTTTGATTGGCTCGATAGCTCAGTCGGTAGAGCAAGGGATTGAAAATCCCTGTGTCCCTGGTTCGATTCCAGGTCGAGCCACCATTTTTTACCTTATTTACTAAGGTTTACGTGCATAAGCTCAATATCTTTGTGCCAATTTATGCCAAGAAATGCCAAATCCTGTCACACTCGTTGTGACAGGATTGTGACATCCCCAAAGACATCTGTAAAACTATTCCCAGTCAGGCAAGTTTCTCTCCCCCTCTTGCGAAGCAGTTAAAGCATTCCTACATGCCCAAAACAAGGCACTCAGCGGATCATCTGACTGAAAGCCTCGTAAAGCCATAGCTGACCACTCTGCTATAATCTTTCGAGCTACTGCACTTTCACTAATACCCTCCTGAAGAAAGATTTTCAAAACCCTTTCTTCATCTGCTAGCTTCTTTAGAGATGTTGGATACGCAAAGCCAAACCTCTCAATAAAATTTAGCTTAACATGGTTACCCAGCTCCGCT
>CAMZLX010000103.1 GCA_947311795.1 uncultured Zetaproteobacteria bacterium | reverse complement strand
CGCCAACAAATACTCTTCTTGCGTTGCCACCAACTGCGGCGAATAAATCGACATCAACATGGTATCTTTGCCAACTTTTTCACCCGTTTTATCAATAAACATGGCTTCAACCCAGCCTTCATACTTGGGATGAAGCAGTGCAACACGCTTTTCATCATAGGTTATACGCCCTATGGTAGCAATATCATGTGAAAGGTTGCGATTTATAGCTTTAGATGTTCTTACACCCATGTTTTGCACCACAGTTCCGTCAATAGATACCGTACCAATCGGTGCATCACCACCGCTGCCGCCATCCGCATACACAGGAATGTAGTCCATACCCATTTCATCTTGGGTAAACACAGGCGAAGTAATCGCAGGGTTCATCGGATTTCGATAAAACAACACTTCTTTTTCCGCCGCCTGGCTCACCTGATTTTCCATGTTCATGACTGCCTCATCAGGCGAAAAGAAATACCCTGCACCAAGCCCAAGGCTCAACATGACCAGTCCAGTTGCTATTGTTTGTTTATTCATCATTCCCTTCCTCGCCTACGGCTGCACCCAACATGGCTAAAGCTTGTTTTGCTGATGCAAATGCTTTCCAATATTGGGTTTCATAATTGTATAATGTGATTTGTGCGCGAATCAGGTTTAAGAAGTCCACTTTATTCACCTGATACGCAGCCCGCATGGATGCCACAGTTTGTTTGGCTTGCGGGATAATGCCTTGCTTGAACAGCGCAACCTGCGCTTTGCTTTGTTCATAACTTGTCAGTGCTTGCGAAATTTCTGCCATCACAGCCTGCTTCGCATCTTGATAAGCAAAACCCTGGCTTGCCAAAGCCGCTTTCTTTTCGTCTGCGTTGGCATCTTGGGTTTCACCAAAGAAAGGTAAACTCATGCTCAGTGTAATGCTGGCAAGGTCAGCTCTATCCACATTGGTTACAGGATTTGCTGCGCGAAAGCCATAAGTCGCACCCAGTTTAAAGTCTGGATAATATGCTTTATCAGCAAGCGATACCTGCGCTTCGGCTGCTTCTATAAGTTTGTTTTGTTTGTTGAGTTTCGGTCTGTATTGCAAAGCTTTATCCATCAACACTTGCTCTGCTTGGGCTGCAACCCATGTTTCTTCCACCGCTTGCGGCAACACGATAGACTGTTGTGCTGGACGGTTCAGCACAGTATTTAAACGAATAGATTCTTGTTGCCTTGCGCTTTGCAGTTGCAGTTGAATATCCAATAACTTGGATAATTCCAATTGTGCCAAAAGCACATCTTGCTGCAATCCTTGACCTGTTTTGTATTTACTTTCAGCAATACGAATAAGCTGCTTTAATAATTGTTTGTTGCGAGCAACTGTATCCAAAGCGCGGTCGAGGTAAAACAAACTCCACCAGCTTTGTTGGGCGTGGCTAATCAATTGCAACCTCAATTCAT
Organism: uncultured Zetaproteobacteria bacterium; assembly: GCA_947311795.1. Taxonomy (GTDB): domain Bacteria; phylum Pseudomonadota; class Zetaproteobacteria; order Mariprofundales; family Mariprofundaceae; genus Ghiorsea. Next base: position 10,078 of record CAMZLX010000103.1, on the reverse strand, counting down.
CCACATCCAAGCTTGCTGCTTGCGCCATGTATTCATCCGATTGCGCTGCAAGCCCCAATGTGCCGGGAAAGGGAAATGATTGGCTGATACCCACTTGTAATTGGGTCATGTTTTCTTGGTCACGGTTCAATGTGTCCACAGGAAAACTAATCGCGCCAATAGACAAAACTGGGTCGGGCAAACCGCCCACTTGTGCAGGTTTAAAGGCATACGCTTCGGCACTTGCCGTGCGGGCAAGCAGTGCGGGGTTATGTTGCACCATTGCTGATACTTGTTTTAAAGTTAATGGTTCATCTGCATATGCAGTGTTGACCAAAACCAACACACTCAAAAGTGCGAATATGTGAAAGGGAACGGATTTCATCCAAACCTCCTACTAAAATCATTGCCGAAAAAGCACGACAAAAACCACAGCGAAACCCGCTATGGCGTTAGCAAAAGGTTAAATCAAACGCGGATGCGAAGGTTTAAGTTGTAAGTAGAAAGGGAGGTGTAATGTGTTTGTAAATCAGGGGGCGAAACAACAAATGAGCCTGCTTCAACGTCCAATGCAGTCGGCACTATCGCCACCACAAAGAAATCCGTAGCAATATCAGTAATATTAAAGCTGACTTTATCCAATGAGATATTCACATCAGGCATATCACAATGCGCACAAGCATGTTTTGCCATGGATGTATCCATAGACATGGTTTGCTTGTCCATGCTCGACGTCATGCAATGTTCCATGTTTGAAGCTTGCGAAACAGAAGCCGCAGACACCATTGGCACACAAAACCCCGCGGCAACCACTTGCAGCATAAACACGCCCAATACCAAATGGCTTAAACGTTTTGCGGAAGATTTGGCAGGCTTGAAAAGGTTTTTGATTGAACCAAACATAGAGGCAACTTAGACTTTTACGTTAAACAAAGTCAAGTTAAAAGGCGTTCACCTTAGTAGAAACCAAAGCCCACCAAAGATTAAAACCAATGCAGCAATCAATGCCAACCATGTTGGAAATGGTTTTTCTTTGCGTGTATTCGGGTCATCGCAGCAGCTCATATCCGTAATCTAGCATAAAACCCTGTTTCTGTTAAATTTGCGCTTCTTTAAAGTGAGGTAGCTGCAACCGTATGATTTCTTTAATTTGGGCAATGGATAACAACCGTCTGATTGGTGCAAACAATCATATACCTTGGGGTATTTCTGATATACCTGCGGATATGGCGTGGTTTCGCAAGCAAACACTTGGCAAAGCTGTGCTCATGGGGCGTAAAACTTATGAATCCATTGGTAATCCTTTGCCCAAACGCCGCAACATCATTTTATCACGGCAAAAAGGTTTGCAGATTGAGGGTTGTGAAGTGGTTCATGATATTCAAGATGCGCTTGAGATGTGCAAAGATGAAGAGTTGATGGTCATGGGTGGCGCTGAAATTTATGCGCTTGCAACGCCATTTGCTGAGAAGCTGTATGTCACCCATATTGATCACGACTTTAAAGGTGATGCATGGTTTCCCAAGATGAATATGGATGATTGGACACAGCACCATCGTGAAAGCCATGCGCCTGATGAAAAAAACAAGTATGCTTACCGATTTGAGATTTACCAACGCGGAGAACAACAATGATTCGTTTCTTACTGATAATGGGGTTGATGACACTACCTGCCTTTGCAGGGAGCACAGCCTTAGAACAAGCCAAACAAGACATGAACGCAGGTCGGTATGCCAACGCATTGGCAACACTGCAAAGTTTAGTAGATGCTGAGCAGGATAATTATGAGGCGTGGTTTTTATTTGGTGTGGCGCAAGTGCATGAACAACGCGACCATCAAGCCATCGAAGCCTTTAGGCATGTGACTGAGCTTCGCCCCACGCTTGCTGAACCGCATAACAACTTGGCTGCGGTGTATAACAATTTGGGTGATACCAAAGCTGCCATCAAAGAACTTGAAATTGCCTTGGAAAAACGCCCCAACTATGCAGTTGCCGAAGAAAATCTGGCTGATTTGCACGTCAAATTGGCGCTGCAACATTACCGCAACAGCCTTAATCATGGTGCAAGCCCTGCTGTTGAACAGCGTTATGCTCGACTTCTCAAGGCGCGTAATCCTTCTTCACATCATGCTGCTAGCAATGATGATATTGTCATGAATACGCAGCCCAAAGCAACAAAGCCTGTCACGCCCGTTAAACCTGCGCCTGAAACAACCCCAGCCAAGCCAGCTGATACCTATACAGCAGCAGCGCCTATCACGGCAACGCCATCTATCGCAGAAGACAAATCCATTACAGGAGTATTGGATGCACTGGAAACATGGCGGAGCGCGTGGTCTAGCCAAGACCTTAAGGCATATTTCGCCGCCTATGGCGATGAGTATACACCTGATTCACGCTTCGCAGACATCGCTGCATGGAAAGCTTACAAAACGCGTGTGATTAAAAACAAAACCTTTATCAATGTGCAGTTTAAAAAGGTAGAAGTGGATATTCCTACCAGCCGTGATATGGCTACCATCTCTATATTGCAACATTTCCGTTCCAATACTTATGCGGGTGATGACCGCAAGGAAATTACCATGAAATACACACCTGATGGTTGGAAAATTATATCTGAGGTATCGCTTCCATGAAATTTGCGCTACTCCTCCTGAGTTTATGTTTGAGCTTTCAAGCTTTAGCGGCGCAAGTCCAAATTCACCCCAATTTGCGTGATAAAATTTGGCACGCTTTAGAACAAGACAACACCCAAGAATTAGATGTAGAATCACGAAATATCCTCAAAGCAACCCTAGCTTTGGAAGAAAACAACCCAAAAAAAGCACTCTCTGTTCTTAATAGTTTGAATACCAGCAGTGATCCTCTTGCGGAACTACTCAAAGCCGAAGCTCACCGCAGAGAAGCTTTAACTGCCGTATCTGCATCAGGTAACTATGCCAAACATCGCAAGCTTTCTGAGCAGCAATTTGCTGCTATTGATTTGAGCGAAGACTTAAACGAAGCCACCGTTCGTTTACAAGCCTTTGCCGATAAAATTGATGGTACATCCGGGTTTCCCCTTGATATTTTGCAGCTCAATTCAAGCATTAAAACGGTATTCATGGTGGATAAAGCACGGTCGCGTTTATTTGTGTATCAGCGCAACCACCAAGGTGAACTGGTTCGTGTTGCCGATGAATATGTGGTGACTGGTGCCAAAGGTGGTGATAAATTAAAACGCGGTGATGCGCGCACACCTAATGGTATTTATCGCTTCACATCCATTCGCCATGACCCAGCGCTTCGTGCCAAATATGGTCCTGTCGTGTTCCCCATCGACTACCCCAATGCCTTGGACAAGCTCCATGGCAAAACAGGTGATGGCATTTGGATGCACGGTTATCCAGAAAGCAAAAAACGCCGTCCTCCCCAAGATACTCGTGGTTGTTTTGCCCTACCCAACAATGTGCTTAAGCAAATGGAAAAATATGTCAGCCCCAACAAAACATGGGTGATTATTGGCGAAGATTTTGTGTTTGATTCGCAAGACAAACAAGCTGGATTATTGGCATCTATTAAGACCAGTATTCAAACATGGGAGCACGATTGGGAATCTTTAAATGCCGATGCATATTTGTCACACTACCACACCAATTTTCGTTCTGGAAAATATGACCTTAAAGGTTGGAAACGTTACAAAGAACGTGTGAATGGAAACAAAAAATATATTAAAGTTGGTTTGGATGATGTTACCATTATTCATGACCCAACACCTTGGAAAAGCGGTGAAATGGTCGTGGTGGAATTTAAACAAAAATACCAATCCAGCAATTACAGTGACACAGGTAAAAAACGTTTGTATTTAACACGCAGTGATAAAAGCCAACCTTGGCAAATTCTGATTGAGGAAAGCTTGTAATGGCAAAAAAAGAAACTGCGAAAACTGAACCAAAAACACTCGACTTTAATGAGCGGCGCACCCAAGCGCTTGCCAAAGAAAATGCGCAACTTAGAGCATATATTTCGACCATGATGACCCGTCTACAAGACAATGATGATTTGTTTTCTAAGCTTTTTTCGATTGAAACCAGCGTGCTTGCTGCAACTGACCCTGAAGATATGTGCTTCACCTTATTGCGTGAGCTTCGCAGCCAATTTTCTCTCGACCTTGTACGTTTCTGGTTTGATAAAGATAGTCTTATTGGTAACACACAAATGTCTGCTTTATCTGATCAAGATTTAATTTGGATTGAGTCGGGTGAAATCAATGCCATGGGTTTAAATCGCCGCAATGTTTGGTTGCTGCAAATGCAAAAAGATGGCTTCCCTTGGATGCAGCCGCGTGATGAATCGCTTGAATCCATTGCTTTGCTTCGCTTAGGCACACAAGAACGCCCCTTTGGTGTATTAGGACTAGGCTCCAACGACCAAGAACGGTTTGCGCCAGACCAAAGCACGGATTTTTTAGCACATTTGGCACAGATTATTAGCTTGAGTTTAGAGCATTCCATCACCCATCAACGCTTGGCTCGCCTTGCCATCACAGACTCGCTCACAGGTGTTCAAAATCGCCGCTTTTTACAACCCTATAGTCATCAGCCGTTATCGAGTTGGTTTGGCAAAGGTGTGCCTGTGGCTGCCTTGTTTCTTGACATGGACGATTTCAAGGGTGTCAATGACCGCTTAGGTCATGCCGCAGGTGATGATGCACTGACCCAAACGTGTGACATTATTCGTCAGCATGTCCGCGCTCAAGATCCACTCATACGTATGGGTGGTGATGAGTTTGTACTTTTACTTCCAGGCTGCAAGCAGGACAAAACTCAAGATATTGCGCATAATATTTTACACGATGTGCAGAATACAACCATCGAAAATGAAGTGCTTAGTGTTAGCATTGGGCTCGCTTTTTCAGCAAAGGACGAAGATTTAACATTAACTCAACTTATTAAAAAAGCGGATAAGGCCATGTATGTTGCCAAGGCTTTGGGTGGCAACCGCGTAGAATCTGCGCAACACAAACCTGCGGAGTAGTTGCCCTGCTTTTTGTTGATGTCACCCCTTTATTCACAGCGGAACTCAAGCAAGTCCGCCTGGCATCTGAGCACACCATCAATAATTATCAACGAGACTTGCGCCAGTTCTTGATATTCTCTGCAAGCCTTACCACTCATCCTTCAAACCAACTGCTTATCACCCATATCAGTCGTGAAATGGTACAAGATTGGCTCGTCGATGGGCATAGCCAAGGTTTAGCACCTGCCACATTGGCAAGGCGGCTGTCTGCGCTCAAAAGCCTGTTTGCCTTTGCCCTTAGGCAAAAGCTTTGCGCTGAAAACCCTGCCGCAGGTATTCGCGCACCCAAATTGGGAAAAAGATTACCCAAAACGCTGCCCCAACATCAAACCCAAGCATTATTAGAGACCACCAACCGTAAGTTTGATGCACGCGAACTGGCATTACTCGCGTTTTTATATGGTTGTGGCTTGCGTGTCTCTGAAGTTGTGGGGGTCAACCTCAATGATTTATCCTTAAACTTTAGGCAAAAAATCGGTGAAGTGCGCGTGCTGGGCAAAGGCAATAAAGAGCGTATTGTTCCTTTGCCTGAAGTTGCCGTTGAACTGATTGAAAGCTGGCTTAAAGCACGCGGTAATTTATTGCCCAAAGAAGATGCCTTGTTTCTCAATAAATTTGGTAAGCGTTTAAGTGTACGTTCCGTGCAACGTATGCTTAAAAGCAGGGCGTTGGAAACAGGCGCAGATATGAGCATCACACCGCATAAATTGCGTCATTCATTTGCCACTGATATGTTAAGCGGCGGCGCAAATTTGCGTACCATTCAACAGTTTTTAGGACACGCATCTTTGGCAACCACAGAACATTATACCCACGTCACACTGCCCCAGTTGCAACAAACGTATGCAGATACACACCCCAGAGCTAAGGCGAAGAAAGTATGAGTCATTCAGTGAATTTGCGTATGTTTGCGCTGAATATTTTACATGCCGTGTTGATTCAAAAGCACAAAGCCAAAGCAAGCTTAATTCACCTTTTAAGCCAACATGATTTAGAGCCTAGAGATGCCGCCTTGTTGCGTGAAATGGTGTATGGCGTGTTGCGCTTTTATTACTCACTTGAAGCTGATGTAAGCCGCTTTATCAAACAAAAACCCGATGACCATAGCCGCCTTGCTTTGCTGCTCGGCGCATACCAAATTCGGCACATGCGCGTGCCAAATCATGCAGCCGTCAGTGAAACTGTAGCAGCCATCAAACCTTATGCACCGCAAGCGGCTGGTTTCGTCAATGCTGTGCTGCGTAAAGTGTCCAACCAAGAAGCACCCAGCAAACTTAAACCCCATCAACGCGCCGAACTGCCCAAATGGATGTATAATACTTGGCGCGATGCCTTTGGTGTGGATGCGGTGCAAAGCATCAAGCAAGCATGTATAACGTCACCTGACTTGTGCCTTGCCGTGTTTAAAAATCGCACAGACTGGACAGAAAAGGCACAAGCCCAAGGTTTTGAAGTGCGTGAAGGTGAATTATCACCCTATGCCGTGTTGCTTAGTGCCAACACCGATGTCACCCAACTTCCTGAATATGATGAAGGTGGATTTATCGTTATCGACCAAGCCGCCCAAGCTGCCACTTTGCCCATCACTTTAGCTGATGACACGGGGCATATTTTGGATATTTGTGCCGCACCTGGCGGCAAAACAGCCATGCTTGCCAAACGCTTTCCCAAAGCAGCGGTGACTGCCATAGAGTTAAACCCGAAACGTATCCCGCGCCTTCAAGACAACCTCAATCGCTTGCAGCTTGAACATGTTGATATACTTCAAGCCGATGCATTAAATTTGCCTTATCCAAACAACAGCGTGGATGCCATTTTCCTTGATGCGCCTTGCTCTGCATCAGGTACGCTCAGGCGACATCCCGATGCCAAGTTTTTGCATGATAAACAAAGTGTGGAAGACGCAGCCAAGCTACAAACACAACTACTCAAAGAAGCATTGAGAGTGCTCAAAGTCGGTGGCTCGCTGGTGTATGCCGTCTGCTCGATTCACCCCCAAGAGAATGAGGCGGTGGTCAATCAATTTGAGGGTGTTCAAAGTATCCAGCGCCTACTTCCCAGCGAAGCACATGATGGTTTCTTTTTTGCGCACATCATCAAATCATGAAGTTATTTTTTCACCACGAAGAACACAATGCTGCTCCTATCTGTCACCTCGAGCGTAGTCGAGAGGTCTTGAGATTTCTCCACGACGGTCGAAATGACACCCCCCGGCTATAGCTGTGCCGAAGTTGTGGGGTAAAAAAGGAAACAAGCAAAATACTTGCTCTATTTTTCGCCTTTTTTAGCTTACAAATGAGGACGTACACAGCTATTCTAGGGCGATTTTTTTGGTTCGTTTTTTGTTCGCACAAAAAATGAACAAACACTTACACTTTTGCAGCAATTATAGGAATATAAAATGGACATTGACTACAAAATAAATACACAAGTCTCTAGTAAACAATTTATTGCCCTATTGCAGGCTTCTACTTTAGGTGAAAGGCGACCTATTGATGATGCTCAATGTATCAATGGCATGTTAACGAATAGCAATTTGACCATAACAGCATGGGTAGGTGAAGAGCTTGTTGGTATTGCTAGGTCAATTACAGACTTTCATTATGCTTGCTACTTATCTGATCTTGCAGTCGACAGTAAATATCAAAAACTTGGTATTGGTAAACAATTACAAATCTTAACTCAAGAGCATTTAGGAGAAAAATGTAAGCTTATTCTCATTGCTGCGCCTGATGCTCATACATATTATAAACATCTTGGGTTTAGTAATAATACGCGATGTTGGGTTTTAAACCCTGAGCAAAAAATTAAGGAATAAATATGAAAATAGTTAGCTGGAATGTCAATTCACTCAACGTGCGCTTGCCGCATGTGTTGGACTATTTAAAAGAACATCAGCCTGATGTGTTGGCACTTCAAGAAACCAAACAAACCGATGACAAGTTTCCCAAAGATGATTTGGAAGCCGCAGGTTATCATGTCGCATTTCAAGGGCAGAAAACTTATAATGGTGTTGCTATCATCAGCAAACATCCGCTTGAAGATGTGGGCTTTGATATTCCCAACTTGGATGACCCACAAAAACGCGTCATTGCCGCAACTATCCAAGGCATCCGCATCATTGATATTTATCTGCCCAATGGGCAAGAAGTTGGCTCGGAAAAATATGCCTATAAAATGAAGTGGATAAACGCCCTCAAAACGTATGTGCAAGACGAACTCAAAACACATGATAAACTTGTATTGCTCGGTGACTACAACATCGCACCTGCAGACATTGATATTCACGACCCCGACAGATGGCGGGACAAAATCATGTGCAGCGATGAAGAACGTGCGCACTTCCAAGACCTGTTGGATATGGGTTTGCATGATAGTTTAAGAGAGCTGCATCCCGATGAACCCATGTTAAGCTGGTGGGATTATCGCGCCAACGCATTTCGACGTCGGTGGGGTATTCGCATTGACCACTTGCTTGTGACATCCAACATTAAAGTTATTGATGGTGGTGTTCATGCCGAAGAACGCGCCAAAGAGCGCCCTTCCGACCATGCACCCGCATGGATTGAAATTCAAAGCGAACACACCTAGACTATCGAAAAAGGAGAAGCCTATGTCTGCCACAATAAAACTTGTATGTATCACTTTTATATTCAGCCTGATGGTGTCCTGCTCATCTAAAAAAGATGATGCGCTTGAGCCTGCGGGCATCGCTTATAAAACCAGTGAAATCACTGTGCGCCAATGCTCAGACATTGGCAATGCTGAATTTAATGCCTTGCTTGAAAAACATGATGTGACCATCAAAAAACAAATGTCGCCCCATCTTTATATCGTGACATGGGATGATGACCGCAATGCCGACAAAGTGATGTCTGAGCTGAAAAACACCACCATGTTTTGTGGTGTGGATAAACTTTTGCATTAACACCTGTTGAAATACGGAACGAACAACTCATTTAACAAGTGATTAATCCAAAGTGATTAATTGTGCTATTTCTCACTTTCCTCTATGTTGGCGAATATCGGAGGAACAGTCATGGAACATCATAAAACAAAATCACAAAAGGGCTTTACGCTTATTGAGCTTATGATTGTGGTTGCTATCGTAGGTATTTTGGCTTCCATTGCCATACCACAATTCAAAAGTTTCCGCCTTCAAGCTTTTAATTCAGCAGCAGCTTCAGACCTCAAGAATTTTTCGATATTTGTGGGGTTTTTTGGTGCAAATTACCCTGACCCAACATCTGCCACAGCACCCACTAACATTACGCTAACCAATGGTTTGGAAACAAAGAGTCTAACGCTAAGCAATGGTGTCACGATTATTATGATTGCAGCAAGCACCGTCTCTAAACGCTGTATGTTCAGCAAACACATCAATGGTGATACGATTATGTATGCCAACACAAATAATATGTCTGTTCTTAAACAAATTCGTGAACCAAGTGATGTGGGTGTCGAGCTAAGTGCTGCGTCTGGATATGCCGCAGCTCAAGCCGATGCATGTAATATTTAATAAGTATGCTTAAATATCAGGAATAAACCTTGCGTATCGCTACGCTTTGTTTGCGAAAAAAGAATAACCAACATAAAACCATGCTCAAACCAACATAAATAATATTCTTAGCGACGGCTTGCTGAGCTTGTTTCATGGCGAGAAGCCGCTGCCCAATCTCCTGCTCACTAATGATTACCGCATCATTCGCCAACACTTGCCATATTTGTTTATTTTTGCTGACAACCATGGTCACAGGCTGATTGAGGTAAGGCTTTAATCGCTCTTCCCAAACATGAAACCCATACCGCAAATAACCACGTTTCACACCCGATTTGGTTTGGTATATCACAAGCTCTACAAGCGTGGGTGATTTGGCAGGCGCGCTATAGCTCACCTTCTGCAATATGCCTGTTACACTACTCAGGTGAGTGTCATCAGGCTTATGAAATGCGCTGTCTTGCCAACTTGTGGTCGCCCCCATCAACAATAAACCCAAACCACAAGTCAGCCAAATCCAAGCGATGCGTTGCCCTAAGCT
>CAMZLX010000102.1 GCA_947311795.1 uncultured Zetaproteobacteria bacterium | reverse complement strand
GTGCCCAGATGGTCATTCAAATAATAATGATAGCTGCCGCCTGCTTTGGTGTAGATGGGGTCGGTGCCCCAAGTGCTGTTGGGTGCATAACCATAAGTCTGCGTGATTGCGCCTGTGCCATTTGTTCCCGAACTAACCGCCTCGGCAGTCAAACCTTCATCGCTGTAATAGTAATATGTGGTGGTACCGTTCACGGTTTTGCTGATGCGCCTGCCAAACGGGTCGTAAGCATAGCTGGCAATGGTGGTTGCGCCTTGCTTGACCTTGCTTAATCGGTTGCTGCCGTCATAGATATAATCGGTGACAGTGGTGGCGTTTTCCGTCTTTTTGATTTGGCTGCCGTTGGCATCGTATTGATAGCTGATGGCGGGGCGGGATGTGAGCTCATTATTGGCGTTATACGCCCAAGGGCTGCCGCTATTGTGCTTGATGCGATTGCCCACTTTATCATAAACAAACGCTTCTTGCGCAGTGGGATATGTGGCGCTGGTGAGCCTGTCCACGATGTCATAGCCATAAGCATAATTACCATGCTCGGTGTTCTTCACTGTGATATTCCCTGCTGCATCATAGGCATAAGCATAGCGCATGAGTGTGTTTTGTGCAGGGTCTTTCATAAGTAAAATGGGGCAGGTCTTACTTAGCGCATTTGATAGTTAAACATTCGCCACCTCTTGCACAGGTATGATATTCGGTCGTTTCTTTTGTGATGCTTGATAAAGGTCGTAAGCCGATTGCATGTTTATCCATGATTCAGGGCTGCTGCCCAGCCATGTTGCCAGTCGCAATGCCATATCAGGGCTAATGCCTGCTTTTGCATTGATAACGCGAGACAACGCAACGCGAGTTACGCCAAGTTGGCTGGCTGCGGCGGTGACAGTGATTCCCAATTCAGGCAACACATCTTCTTTCAAAATTTCGCCAGGGTGTGAGGGGCATACCATTCGTCTCATATTTAACCTCCTAATGATAGTCTTGATAATCAACCAACACGGCATCATTTCCTTCAAAAGTAAACGTAAGCCGCCAGTTGCCATCAACGCGCACTGAATAAAAGTTTAACATATTTCCTTTCAAAGCATGGAATCGCCAACCTGGAATATTCATATCCTCTGCTGATATTGAAGCATCAAGCCTTGAAAGCTGCCGATTTAGCTTTTTCGCATGGTGCGCTTGAATACCTGCCTTGCTTCCTTTGAAAAAGAACTTTTCAATACCTTTATGGCGAAAACTTTTAATCATCAGATGTAAATGTATAGCGTGGCTTTACACTTGTCAATATGTTCCAGTGCTTCGCGTTCCATTGTTGAAGTCACAAGTTGTGATTCCAACAATGAATCAATGGGGTATGTGGCACTGGTGAGCTTGTCCACGATGTCTCATAGCCATAAGCAGTTGCCGCGCCACTGTGATATTCCCTGCTGCATCATAGGCGTAAGCATAGGGCATGAGTATGTATTGTTCCCCAGAACTACGTGGTTAGTTCAAGCTCACCGACAGTTTGGCTAAGACGGAAAAGTGAATAATCGATACTGTCTAATGATTTGAACATTATATTTTCGCTAAGCATCCAATAAGGGAAAGTCGTATTCTTCAGTATTATCATCACTCTCAAGATTGGCGTAGTCTGAGGGCTCGCTGCCTAACATGTATTCAAGGTCATCATTAGATATATGTTGATTGCGTTGGCTAAGCCATGCTAACACTTCAATCGGGTCATCACATTTGTCAAACATAATAGCTCCTCCTTTGTGTTGATGTGCCATATGTTAGATCTATTCTAAGGCATACACATGACATGTGACTTATAAACATGCTTTTCATTATCATTGATGTAAGCTTGCCTATAATTTGGAGGGGCTGATGATAAAAAGAATAGTGATGGTCATACTTATAAGTTTTGGTTTAACAGCGTGTCAGTCGGGTATTATTGAGAAAATAGTCAAAGCACCTGAAGTGAAAAGCATTCAACTTAAATCCTTTTCCGCGCAAGATAAAACAGTGGTGTTTGACGTGGGTTTATTTAATCCCAACGCATTTAGCTTACCCATTGATGGTTTTGACGGCGGCATCAAACTTAATGGTTTTGATGTGGGTAAATTTGCAGCCAAAACAGATGCAAGCTTACCTGCCAAAGAAGTGCAAACCATTACCCTTCCGATTACGTTGGACGCAGAAATGTTTGGTAAAGCCGCGCGCAGTGTGCTGTCCGAAGGGCAAGCGTTGTACAACTTCAAAGGTGGTGTGGACACATCTGTGGGTACAGTCCCATTTTCTCAGGATGGCGAGTTATCCATGCAAGATATTATCAAAACGTTGATGCCTTCTTTTGGGTTTTAGTGGTTCATCAAGATAGCGTGCGTTGAGTCACTTCGTCTAACTTTTTAGACCACTATACTTTCATCATACGATTGGAGGTGTTTTATGAATACTTTTCGCGCACGTAAAATCGCAGATGCTTTTTCACCCATCAATTCATTTGGTGTTCAAACCACCGAGCAGGGTGTTCTGGTGAACTACCTTAATAATCATGCTTATTTTGAAACTGAAGATAAGTTTTGGGCGTTTGTATTCAAACTCGCTCAAGTGAACCACGAAGAAGGTCAGGTTGCTGAAATTGAAGCTGAATTTATTGCCTAGCCAACGTTAAAGCTTACTTTGAGCTTTTTCATGGCGCGCGCTTCAAGTTGGCGCACCCGCTCAATGCTGATGCCCAACTCCTCTGCTAAGTCTTTGAGTGTGTCAGGCTCTTCACTTAAATGACGGCGGGTGATAATCAGCCTGTCTCTGTCTGATAAGTCTGACATGGCATCGTGAAGCAAGCCACTTTGATGGCTGCTCCAATCCTCTGCAATCACCTGTTCTTCAGGGTGTGCATCGGGAGAAGGCAATGCCATAACCATGCTTCCACCACCTTCTTCGGCTTCGGTGTCCAAAGAAACATCACGTTGCAAAAAAGCGTGGGCAATATTTTGAAACTCAGACCCTGAAATACCGTATTCATTGGCAACTTCTTCATCCAGTCGCCCTTCAATGGCGGCAATGGCATGTTTGGCTTTTTTTAAGCCTGCAAACACGCGCCGTTGCATTTTATTGGTTCCCATCTTCACAATGCTCCACGATTTCAAGATATAATCGTGAATTGCTGCGCGCACCCACCATGATGCGTAGGTCATCAGCCTAAACCCACGCTCTGGGTCAAAGCGATGGATGGCTTTCATTAGCCCAATCGTGCCTTCTTGAATCAAGTCCATCTCGGGCAAACCGAAGTGGCGATATTCGCGGGCAATGGCAGCGACGGCATGAAGGTTGCCGAGTAGCAAGCGTTGCGCAGCTTGCAAATCTTTCTCTTCTGCCCACAGTTTAGTGAGTTTGGCTTCTTCTTCACGGTCAAGTTTTGGTATTTGCCTTAATTCACGATACCACATATCCAATGGTGAAAGTTCACCAGCATGGTAACTTTTTAAAGCATTGGGTTGCTCAAGCAGAGGGGTAGGTAAATTTTCAGGGTTGGTTTTGGACATATTGTTATGAGTTTAAGGCTTTAAAAGCTTAAATTCAAGACCTCTCTTTACTGTCTGTTATCGTCAACCATTTTAGCAATAAGACTTTGTAATTGCCCTGCCTTATACCATCCCTTTTGTTCGCCAGAGATACTATGCAGTGCAACACCTGCGGG
>CAMZLX010000101.1 GCA_947311795.1 uncultured Zetaproteobacteria bacterium | reverse complement strand
TGGTTAAGGTTGAGAAAGGGTAAAAGCTCTTTTAACCAGCCGCGCCCAAACACCGATATGTCAGCATCATGATACTGCAAACAAAGGGTACGCAATGCAGGTTGAGCTAAAACAACATCACCCAGCCAGTTGGGTGGCATCAACACCACTTTTTTCAAACTTGAACGCTTGCTCATGTTTTATGTTTGCAAACAAATAAAATTTCTTTTTTTAGAAGTAACCAAAGGAAACTTGGGCGCACAACGCTTTCATCAACAATATCAAAATGACGCAATAGCGTATTGTGGAAGCCATGAAAGGTGTAGCTGTATAAACGGTTAAACTGCGGAAGCGCTGGGAAAAAGCGTGCTAAAATATAATGCAACCGTGCTAGCCATGATGGCCACGTATCCATGCTCACAATAAAATACCCATCATCATGAAGCGCTTCTTTCACCTTATTCAGCACCAAAGCAGGATTGTGCACATCACTTAAAGCATCCAAGCATAAAATCATATCAAAATGTTTTGCTTCAAGCTCTACTTTTTCCGCCATCACTGCCAAATATATAGCGCCTTCTGGCATCACCCCTGGAAACATACGCCGATAATCATCAATCAGCGGGTCAATATAGGTTTGCTGACCTTTAGCTAAATATTGCGCCGCACAAACAGGCCCTGAACCAATTTCTAAAATTTGTGGGTCTTCTCCAAGATTTTCTGCCCATGGTTTGATGAGCGGCATATAATAGCGGCGGGTGAACACTTGCCTTGCTTTCAAAGCCCTTTCACTCTGCCACATTCGCAACACGCGCTTTTGATAAATCGCCCACAACTGTTTGCTCACAGCATGGTAAACAGCACGATGTTTACTTAAAGGAGAAGCTGATTCTGAATCGACTACGGTAGATTTTGTCATACACTCAGAACACTAAACAACCATGATACAATTAGCATCAGATTTTTTTCATCAAACCCATGACAAACACCAGTTAGCCATGCAAACTTTCGAACCATGGAAATACGCACAACAAACCAAGCTCATTCCGATGAAATCATTCACCTACTCAACCATGCTCATACGCTTGTTGCAGCAGGCGAAACCAGCTTGCAAATATCTTGTGCCAACATTGAAACTCAAGCTACAACAGCCACCAGCGATTGTTTCCAAACATTTCACCCTTTATTTTTAGCCTGTCTTGCCGGTCAGGGTGTCAAAGACTTATACATCGAAACCTGCGATACGTGTTCCAACTCTTCGATAAACGTTGCTATTCAAGCATATGAAACATTAAACCAAGCTATGGCAGTCAAGCTGATTGTGCATCAAGGTCTAAAACCAGAAGCACAAATCAAACCCATTCAGGAAAATGAACCCGCACGACGTGCGTTTTTTAAGAATTTTATACCTACAGTTGCCAAACATGCAGCCAATACCGTGGAACAAGTGCTTGCAGACAACAAAGAATATGCCGATATACAACAGGTCTTAGACCAGGATAAACGAAACTTACCCCAATTATCCAAACTGTTTCTGCATGTTTTGCCCCAATTAAATATCAATCATATCCCCGTGCCCTACCTTGAAGATTCGCCGCTGGGAAGCATACAAGCCAGCGAAGCCTGCACAGCTTGTGGTGATTGTGTTGATGTCTGCCCTTCCCAAGCGTTAAATCTTAAACCTTTTGGGCAGCGGTTTATCCTTGAATTTCAAGCCGACTGCTGCACAGGCTGTCAACAATGTGTTACAGGCTGCCCTGAGCAAGCCATTGAGCTGCTTCCTAGCATTAGTTTACCCTCATTATTACAACAAAAAGCGCGTCCTTTGGTCATGACCCAACCGCGATAAACTGGAGTTTTTTATGCCAACAGAACAAACAATTGCTATTCAATTTAAAGGACAAAAATCCAAAGTAGACAAACCTGCAACCATGTTGGTACGCAACTTTACTGAAAAAGAACAAAAAATACGCGCCATCAAAACACTCTTAAAGTTTTGGGGCATAGCCCTACTTTGTGTACTTATCCCCGTTGCTCATTTTATCCTTGTTCCGTTATTTTTTATTATGGGTATCATGAAAGCAGTAAAACTTCTGCACAAAGCTGAGGATGGATTACATGCTGAAGGTGATTGCCCAGCATGTGAACAACATATTCAATTAAATTTGGATAACAATGCAGAGCTTCCTCAATGGATGGATTGCCCAGAATGTTCAGAAGGTATTGAACTTCATCATTAAATTTATAAAACAAACATAAAAAAGGCTAGCAACATAATATTGCTAGCCTTTAAACATTTCAGAAGCGAAAACTACTTCGCGTCTTCTTCCTCACCCTCGTAATACAAACCATCTTTCTTCATTTGATTATCCCAAAGCCATGTTGCGATACCAAAGACAACAACAGTGATGCCGACGTCAATCCATGATGATAAAAATGGCGTATGATCAATATTATCTGCCTGTGGACTGATAATCCAGATATAACGTTCGATGTATGTTCCAACCAAAATACTCACTGATGGGAACAACAATAACGCTGGTGAGTTACGCACAGTTTTAAAGATAAGCATCAAGAATGGGAAGAATGAATTCATCAAGAAGAACACCCAATACAAGTATGCATTTGGGCCTTGCAAAATTTTATCCCAACGACCAATATCTTCAGGTAAATCACCATACCACATCACCAAATACTGCATGAATGCCAAATACGTCCAGATGATGGTTAATGCCAGCATAATCTGTCCAATATAGTTAAACACATAGTCGTTAATACGACGTTTTAGATTGTCTCTCCAGCGCAGCACAAATAATGATACAATAAAGAATGCTAAAAATGCGCGCATCATCGCTTCTGTGTGATAAAGACCATACACAGCACTGAACCAACGTGGTTGTTGTGTCATTTCAAAGTCCCAAGATACAATGGAACCATAAATCATATAAACAAACGGTGCTAATAATGCCCAGTGCTTAAAGCGTTGCCTATCTGCAGGATCAGAATGCGGAAAATCTTTGCGTTGTAGTTTGATGAAGTGAGCACAATATGCCCAAACAGCCAAATACAATACAATCTCACGCACATTGAAAAATGTAATATCATGCCAACCATTAAGTGGCATACCATAAGTTTCACCTGCCATCCAGGGGAATGTTGACTCGCCATTCGCAAGAATTATAAGCAGAAGTACAAAGCCCAAAGGGAACAAAGCACGTGAAGACGCCATCAAGAAACGAACTTCATAACGCCACTTGCCAGCAGACAAGTGAATCACTGACGACCAAAATACCGCAGTTAGTGGAATGTAGAGAGTGAACAAGAAGTTGTCCATCAACACTGCCCAGTTTGCTAATGTCATTTCCATGGCTTAGTGCCCTCCCGCATTGCCCGTCTCAGACATCAGTTGAGACTTGCGTTCTTCTTTTGTTTTCGCCGTCATTGGTTTTTGAATGACTTCACGGATATAGTTCACAACATCCCAACGTTCCATGGGATCCATGTCATAATCATATCTAGGCATGATATAACTACCAAATGTAATCGTACCCCAAATCCAACCATCGGTGAGTTCATCTTTAACATATTCCGATGTTAAATCAGCAGGCTCAGCTTCAAAGATTTTACCCACTGGTCCTTTACCTGTGCCAGTGCCACCATGGCATGTCGCACAAAATATATTATATAGCGCTTGCCCACGTATAATTGAATGTTTATCTGCTTTCACAGGGTTTTTAAGCTCTTCAGTTGCATCCCTATCTGCCATCTTTGTCCAAAGACCATTCACAGGAACAGTATACTCTGGAGGGTTAAGCAACTCACCTTCTTGAGGTTTAATGGAGGGCTGGTTCATCAAATCCCTAGACCAAGGCCATGCTAGTGCAGTCGCAGGCACAGATAACATACATAAAACTAACAATACCTTCTTCATGATGTCAGCTCCCGTACTTCCACAGCGCCACAACCTTCAAGAGTTGCGCGAATTTTTTCATTATTATCAGGGTGTGTTTCAACTTCAACACCAATTTGATCAACACCTACTTCATGGTCATAATACGACTTTACACGTCTTGGCAGACCAGAGTAAATCAGGAATGCAGCAATAGTACTAAGTACCCCCACAAGAATCGTCATTTCATAAGCAATCACGATATCAGGTGGAATGGTAATCACTGATTTACCACCTTGGGGTTGCACCGTGAACATAGACTGCCCCACACCTGCTGCAAAAATTAAACCAAGTACAGTACCCGTTATGCCACCAAAGAATGAAAAGCGCTGAATGGGTTGATGAAACTCACCCAACATTGCATTCACTTCAGGGTGTTCAATCGGTGAGTACAACTCAATATTATCTATGATGTCTTCTTTATCATCAAGGGCATTAAGTTGTCCAACAACATCTTTGGCTTTTTCAAAGTCATCATAGGTTGCAAAAAGGAAATGTTTCTTTCTTATCCTTCTCATGACAAGCCCTCCTCAGTTTTAATCATATCATCTTTAATTTTTTCCAAATCTTGGAGCTTTTTCTTACCGTGTTTGTTGCGGTGATAAACCATCTCTTTCACTTCATACATAGACACAGATGGGAATACTTTACAGAAGATAAGGAATAACATGGTAAACCAGCCAAAACTTGCTGCAGTAATGGTCATTTGTACCAAACCTGGCCAAACGGCAACTTGCGTCCAAGGTTCATGATTGGATGCCAATGGTGGGCTAACAATTTGGAAACGCTCTAGCCACATACCCAACTGAATCAACAATGAAATGACAAACATTGCCCACATATTCACACGAACTTTTTTCCATGCCATAGCAAACGGAACAATCGTTGCACAGAATAACATGGTCCAAACAACTCCTGCATAAGGACCCGTAAATTTATCGATTAACATTTCATGCTCAAACATATCATGCGAGTACCAAATTGATGCGTACTCTGAAAGATTTAAGAAGTTCCAAGCCATTGCAATGGCAAAAGTAAGGCGCGCTGTTTTGTCCATGATTTCAGGTGTCATATAAGCTTCAAATTTAAACAGGTAACGAAGTAAAACAAATAAGGTAATAATCGCAGCACAACCTGAATACAAAGCACCAGCCACGAAATATGGAGGGAATGAAGTCACGTGCCAACCTGGCATCATCGACATGGCAAAGTCAGATGCCACGATAGAGTGAACAGATACTGCCAAAGGAACCAAGAAACAAGCCATCAACACATAAGTCTTTTGGAAGGCAATCCATTCTGTTGCTCTACCCATCCAACCCAATGACATCGCTGTATAAAGCTTTTTACGCCAGCCTTTCGCTTTATCACGACAAATTGCCAAATCAGGAATCATACCAATATATAAGAACAATGCTGATGATGTTGCATAGGTGGTAATCGCAAACGCATCCCAAAGCAATGGTGAGCGGAAGTTTGGCCAAATCGCATGTTGATTAGGGTAAGGAAGCACCCAATACATGTCCCATACACGACCAATGTGAATCACTGGGAAAATTGCTGCTGTCGCGATAGAAAAGAACGTCATGGCTTCAGCAAAACGGTAAATCGGTTTGCGCCAGTCCGCTTGGGTCAACAACAAAATTGCAGAAAGCAACGTACCCGAGTGACTCATACCAATCCAAAATACAAAGTTAGAAATATATGTTTGCCAATAATGCGGGTTATTCATCAACGCCACACCAAGACCTTCATTGTATTGGTATATTTCAGCAGCTGCACCACATAAAACCAGTGCGAAACAAACCGCCAATACAATCCAAAATGCTTTCCTTGGCGATTCAAGGCTGGCAAGGACGTCTTCATTAATCTTTGCCCAAGCAATGTCCTTCATTTTAAAATCACTCATTTGGTGTTCCCCTCTTCAAAACTTTTGAAATTCTTATGCAGTATTAAGCGTTGGTATCGCGAACGCGATCCAAATACATCACACTAGGCTCAACATTAAGCTCTTCAAACACACGGTAACCACGCTCACCTTCTTCATGGAATTGCTCATGACGGTTTAGCTCGACATTGTGGTCTTCCCAAGCCTTGCTCACCTTACTTTCACTATCTTTTAAGTTACCAAAGACAATTGCTTCCGTTGGGCATGATTGCTGACAAGCTGTTTGCACTGCGCCATCTTCAACATGACCACGAATACCTTTATCTGCCTGGTCACCTTTCGCGTTACGTAAACGTTGCACGCAGAATGTGCATTTTTCCATCACACCCTTACTGCGAACTGTAAGGTCTGGGTTAAGCAACATTTCCATAGGATGTGGAATATCTTCTGAATAATCGAAGAAGTTAAAATAACGAACTTTAAAGGGGCAGTTGGTACCACAATAACGCGAACCAATACAACGGTTATACACCTGTGCATTTAGTCCGTCTGGGTTGTGATACGTCGCAGCCACTGGGCAAACAGGCTCACAAGGCGCATGATTACATTGCTGGCACATCATGGGTGCAAAGTGAGCACCACGTTCTGGGTATTCGCTTTCTTCTACTGCCAAATCAGCTTCACTTTCTGGCAAATCCCAATAACGCTCAATCCGCAACCAATGCATGGTATGACCTGTTGCGCATTTTTCCTTGCCCACAGCAGGAATGTTATTTTCTGCATAACATGCTGTTACACAAGATGCACAACCTGTACATTTGTTAAGATCAATGGACATGCCCCACATGATAGGTTCATCTTTATAATAGTCTCTTTGGTTTAAACGCGACCAGTTTTCCAACATACGTGATAAACTCATGACTTAGCCCTCCCCTTCATTGTGGTCGAAATCTTTAGCCGAGACTGATTTCACAATCTCACGACCTTTCTGCGATGTTTGAATACTTTCAAGAACCAAATCACCGTGTTTGCGTGTATCCACATCACCACGATTCGCAATCTTGGTAATCGAAACTTTCGTGGCATGTGTTGCAAGTTCGCCTGTTTCTTCATCAAAGACTGGTGTTAAGATTTTGTGCGGGTTAACACCCACGCCCTTGGCATAACGACCAAATTCTGTGTGGCCTTGACCCAAAGGAATCGCAATGGTTTCCTCATGGATACCAGGGAATACAAATACACTCACTTCCAAAGAACCTGCTTCAGATGTGACTTTTACTTTGTCACCCGTAATCAAACCAAGTTTTTCAGCTGTTTTCGGGTGAATTTCTACCCACGAATCCCAAACCACTGCTGCGAGCTGGTCGGGAAGCTCTTGTAACCAAGGAATATTCGCAAAACGACCATCATACAATCCCATGCGCGCTGAAGGCACAAGATGATAAGCATATTTACCACCTTCGGCTTCACCTTGCGGTAGATTTACAGAACTGGCTTTCGCGTTAATCGGTGATGCTTTAGCTTCTTTGGTTTGCACGAAACCTGCTGCCAAGACTCCCTGCATAAAGCCTTCTTCATCCGTTTGACCAGCAACGGTAGCTTTGGGTGGATTCACCAATGTTGGTTTCATGGTTGCCAATGCATCACGGATATATGCTCCGTATGAATCCCAATTTTTAAAGGTTGCATCCAATTCGCTAACAAGACCCAACATAATGTCACCGTATGCATAGGTTGAACCTTTACCAAACACAGGATTCATCACAGGTTGCTGGATGTTTAGATGTCCATCATCTGCGGCATAAGCTGGAACTGAAGTGTTCCACTCTTCCAAGTAGGAATGAACAGGTAATACCAAGTCACATGCCATCGTCGTTTCATCGGGGAACATAGAAAACGCAATGCGCATTTTCGCTTTGGCAAACGCTTCATCAGCTTTCATAAAGTCTGGCGCTTGGAATAATGGATTTGAACCATATACCACAGCAGTATCAAAGCTACCATCAGCCAAACCATCAATGAATGCTTTCATTTCAGCCCAACCACCCAATTGCGGTTGCAAGTCTTCAAAAGCAGGTTTGCTACGTGGTAGAATCGTTTCACCAACATTACCCAACATGATGTTTAACATAAGGATTGCATTTGCAGCTTGTGAACCATGTGCAAAACCTTCTGCACTGTTGCCCGAAAGAATTAAACTTGGGCTTTGTGCAATCAACATATCACGAAGCTTGTGCATACGCTCAATAGATACGCCTGTTGCTGCAGATGTGGCTTCAATATCAACGTCTAGATTGCCAATCTTCTTACCTTTAAAGTTTGAATCTTTTGCAATCAATGAAGCTAGCGCCAACGCCAAATGACCTTCAGTACCCGGCTTAATGGCAATCCAACGGTCAGCATTGGAACCCGTTAGCGTCATTTTCGGCTCAATTTGAACCAGCGTTCCACGCGGTGCATTTCTGAATTGACCATATTGCGCACCAAACTGAACAGGTGACAACCATGTTCCCAAGAAATCAGCGCCAAAAGAAACAATCAATTTCGCTTTGTCAAAGTCATACTTAGGAATCGCATGACCAAACATTTTTTCATTGGCTGCTAACCCGACTGATGGTGGAACTGTATCAAACACGAAATGATTTTGAGAACCTGCTGCATCCAAATAAGCTTTGGTAATCACAGCTTGATGTCCACTTGTGGCACCACTCAACCATGCAAGCTTAGCATTCTTTTTGCCCAAATATTTTTTAAGTAATGTTTCCGCTTCTGCCCATGTGGTCTCAACCAGCTTACCACCTTTACGAACCATAGGTTTGGTTAAACGGTCAGGATTATAATGCCCTTGCAAGCCAGCTTGACCCATGGCACACATTCTACCCCAGTTGGTTGATGATGTTGGGTTGCCCTCTAGCTTAATCACGCGACCTTCACGTGTTTTTGCATGAATATTACAATTGGCAGGGCACTGGCGGCATGTAGAAGCATAATGCACTTCACGACCAGGGCGTACAAAGTCAAGCGGATCAACCGCTGGCAATACTTTCTCTTTGCGAACTTCCAAATCTACTTGATTGATAATATCTGTATCACCACAGCCTGTTAGCGCCAAAGCACTGCCCGCACTGGTCAGACCCATCGCCTTCAAAAACGTCCGGCGACTCAACTCATTCTTTGCATTCTTTTGACTCATCTCAAATCTCCTTAAATACCAGACAGTTTACTTGTGACATTGCCAGCAATCATGTGGCGCACGGGCAAACTTCTCTTTCAAAGATTTTGGCAACTTTTCAGTCATAATCTTAACATCGGACGCTTTCATGGTAACGGGGTGTTCAGCATCAAACACAGCAGGCTGAGGATGCTCAACATCCAAAATTGGTTTATCTGTTGCAGCTGCAGGAATCATCCAACGTTTTACAGGCGCTGGCAAACCAACATCAGATTCACCTTGGAACTGCTGATGACAGCTTAAGCACCAACCCATGGTAAGTGGTTTCACTTTTTGACCCACAGAGAAGGTTTTTACATCTCCATGGCACATGCCGCATGTTTGTTGTGTGGAGCGACCATCTTTAAAAATAAAACGTTGAACGTGGCGCTTATGGTTAAATTCTACGAAATCGGGTAAATCATGCACTTTCAACCAAGGAATAGGCTCTTTCTTTTCCCAGTATGAAAACAACTTCTTAATGCGTGGTGTTTCACGGACAGAAGGAAGATTCGAATGGCAACCAATACATTTGGCTACAGGAGGGATGCCCGCTACTTTACTGCGGCGTGCACCACTATGACAGTACATACAATTGATTTTAAATTTGCCTGCATGCCTTGCATGGGGAAACTCAAAAGGTTGCGGTACATTGCTAACGTCATCAGCAAAAGCGCCAGTTGGCAAAACAAAACCCAAGGCAGCCACAAATAATAATTTACTAAACTTAGATGCCCAAGATGCTTTTACACTTCTCAACATATTCAAACTCCTCTCTTTCTATCTATCCATAGAAATACTGACTGAAGTAGTTGATATTCAACCCAACAGCCAAGCACCCCCCTCAAGATACTGCTATAATTAAAACCACATTAAAGCGTTTGCGAATGGAAACCTTACGGATGAAAAACCCAATCGCAAGCCTAAATTAAAACATTCAAAACAAGGTGTTAATTTTCATTCACCCTGTCAACCTAACTACTTAATAAACAACAACCTTTACTTTCTTTATTAAATAATAATATACGTATTTTCTTAGCTTTTATGCGCCTTCCGCCAAACTTCTTAGCTCAGAAATTGCAGCTGCATAATCTGGCGTGTTATACACAGCAGAACCAGCAACAAAGCAATCTGCGCCCGCACCAGAGACTTCTTCAATGGTTTTCGGGCTTACGCCACCATCAACATGAAGAAACGCATCAGAACCCACTGCATCCAACATCACACGTGCTTCTTTAATCTTATCTGTTACCGCATGGATATACGACTGACCACCATAACCTGGGTTCACACTCATAAGTAAAACAAGGTCGGTGCAGTGTAGTACATTTTTAAGCGTTGAAACAGGCGTTGAAGGACAGAGCGCCACACCAGCTTTGCAACCCAATGAACGAATCAGTTGCAAGGTGCGCTCCAAATGCACGCACGCCTCTTGATGAATCGTGATCATGTCTGCGCCAGCTTTGGCAAAAGCTTCCACTTGTGTTTCTGGATGCTCTACCATCAAGTGAACATCCATCACCTTTTTAGTATGTGGGCGAATCGCATTCACGATATTATCGCCAATCGTGATTGGCGGCACAAATGTACCGTCCATGACGTCAACGTGAACCCAGTCACATCCGCCTTCATCAATGGCTTTAATTTCTTTTTCTAAGTTGGCAAAGTCTGCCGATAATATTGAGGGTGCTATGATTACTTTTTTCATAGGGCGAATTTATAGCTTTTCAAATCACAAGTCCAGCAATTATTAACGCGACATTAAATCTTCCTTTTCACGGTTGACACTAGGCTTTTGCAACATATAGTGCGCACCAATTCATACAATGCTTAACCTGTAATTAGTGTCGTAAAGCTTGTATATTATGGAGATATCAAATTGGCTAATCATGTTTCAGCTTTAAAACGCGCTCGTCAAGACATCGTTAAACGCGACCGTAACCGCGCTCAAAAATCTACTATGCGTTCTGCAATCAAACGCGTTCATGCTGCAATCGCAGCGGGCGACCAAGACACTGCAAATGCAGAAATGCGCACTGCAACGTCATTGATTGCACGTGCAGGTCGTAAAAACAACCTACACAAGAAACAAGCTTCCCGCCGTATTTCTCGCATCAATGCAAGAATCAAAGCCATCAAAGCTTAATTCAAACCCTATTCATTTTTAAAGGGCTTCTTCGGAAGCCTTTTTTCATGCCTGCTTTTTAACATTAGGCTAGCCAATCAAGAAGCTGCACCTCATCTACAACCCTAACACCAAGCTCTTCCGCTTTTTTAAGCTTAGAACCTGCTTTTTCACCTGCAATCAATATATCTGTATTCTTGGAAACCGCACTTGCCACTTTCGCTCCCAACTGTTGCAACAGTATTTTTGCTTGGTTGCGCTTAATTTGTGAAAATGAACCTGTTATCACCACCGTTTTACCTGCAAGCGGATGATTATTGTCTACTTCTGGCGTTTCATCAGCCAAAACAGCAACCCCATACGCAAACATTTGCTGCAAAACCTGCTGATTATGTGCCTCTGCAAAAAAGTGCAACAATGAAGCTGCCACTTCTTGCCCTACATCATTGATTTCTATCAAATCATCTTCATTTGCGGCTTGCAAGGCATCCAAGGTTTGAAAATGTTGTGCTAGAGATGTGGCTGTCGCCTGCCCCACATGGCGGATACCCAAAGCGTAGATAAACCTTGATAAAGTTATTTTCTTACGACTTTCAATGGCTTGCTTGAGGTTGGTGATTTTTTTATCGCCCATACCTTCCCATGTGGCAAGCTCATCAAAATCAAGTTGAAACACATCTGCAATGGTTTGGATAAAACCTTTATCCACCAAGGCTTCTGCCAACTTGCTACCAAACCCT
>CAMZLX010000100.1 GCA_947311795.1 uncultured Zetaproteobacteria bacterium | reverse complement strand
TATTGCTGTTGTGGACAATTTCTTCACCGTCAACCTCACAGTAATCACCATAGTTAACCACGCGCAGTTCAATGCCCCCTCCAGATGAAGCTGCAAGCTCAATATGTTTTTCATTCACGCGCAAACTGCAGCCTGTGAGCCGCACATCAATGCGTTTGGGGTCATCAAAGAGTTCTGTGACGGTTAAAGGTGGTCGATATGCGCCAAATACCCAAGGTAAATGGCCGATAAGCTTTGGTCGATTACATAGTGCAATTTTGGCATGATCATTGATACCTTCAAGCTTGGCAAACGCAATAAATGTTTCATCATGTTCATCAATTTCTTCATCAATCAAAACATTCTGAAGTCTTGCAAACAAAGCGGCGAGAAGTGGTGCAAGCGCCCCACCGGGTTTATTGACCAAGCGAATGAGCGTGCCTCGGTCAATGACTTCAACCTCTCCATCGGTTAATGCGACAACATTCGCTGTGCGCTCGCTGGATAAACCGGCAAGCCCCAATTCACCGACAATTTCACCGGCTTGTAATACACTTGTAATTTCACTGCCATCAGGTCGTTCACGGCGCACTTCCAACCAACCTGATTTAATTAAGTATGCAGCGGTATCTTTATCGCCTTGCGCGATAATTTTATCACCCTCTTTAAATGCCATGATGTTTGCCATACGCGCCACTCCAAAGTTCCGACTGCTGAAAACAACTGCTTTTCTGCATTCCAGTATGTAATCAAAATCACACTCTACCCTTGCGCAGTATAGATTTCTAGCTTAGAAGCTGGCATGGCTATCAAATCAACGATTTATAAAGCAGACGTTCAAGTATCGAATATGGATACCTATTATTTTGAGGAACACAGCTTAACCCTAGCCAAACACCCTTCTGAACATGAATCACGTATGATGATACGGCTCTTGGCATTCGCTCTAAACGCCCATGAATATATGACATTCACCAAAGGTTTATGTGCTGAAGATGAGCCTGATTTATGGCAAAAAAGTTTGAGTGATGAAGTTGAAGTGTGGATTGATTTGGGACAACCTGATGAAAAGCGCATTCGCAAAGCATGTGGTCGCGCCAAGCAAGTGATCATCTACACCTACAACTACCGTAGTGCTTTAACATGGTGGGAGCAAACCAAGGATAAACTCACCCGCTTTGATAATTTGAAGGTGTTTGTGCTCAGCGATGAGGCTGTGACAGCCATGGCTGAGCTGGCAAAGCGGAATATGCAGCTGCAATATATGATTCAAGATGGTGAAGCCATGCTCAGCGATGGTGACAAAGCGGTCACGATTGTGGCTGAATTATTGAGGGGTTAGCTATGGAAGATAAACCCATATCCACAGTTTATGAGCTGGTTAGTCAAGCTCATGCCAATATCCAGCAAGCTTTTCACGACATTGACCCTGTTGTCAGCGTGAATACGCAACTGCGCAAACAAGGCATCCCTGCCGATGTGATGACCATTGATTGTTTAAAGACGGGCAAACGTATTTTGCTTGTTTTCCATGATGCGCAACCTGATAGCGTCAGTTATCAATTTTGCCTTAAAGATAAAGACCCGTTTGATGAATTTGAAAGCATTGCGCTTACAAGCGTTACAATGCAGCAGCTTTATGATTGGATGGTATTAAATTTTTCTAAAGTGAACTAAGTAAAGTATTGCTTTAACACCTGATACAAATAAGCCGCATCTTTTGTGCCAGCAAGTTCACGAATCGAGTGCATGGCAAAGGTTGGCACACCCACATCCACCGTGCGCACGCCAAGGTTATTCGCTGTAATCGGGCCAATCGTGCTGCCGCAACCCATATCCGAGCGCACCACAAACGATTGCACAGGCACATCAGCCTTTGCACACCATTGTTTGAACATGGCAGAAGTCTCGCTGTTGCTGGCATAGCGTTGATTGGCATTGATTTTAATCACAGGGCCAGCATTGATGATAGGGCCATGGTTGGCATCATGTTTATCGGAAAAATTGGGGTGAACTGCATGAGCATTATCCACAGAAATCATCATACTTGATGCCATCAGACGAGCAAATGCCTCATGATTCCCTGTTAAACGTTGCAATACCGATTCTAGGAAGTTTCCTTGCGCCCCAGCCGCCGACACACTGCCCACTTCTTCGTGGTCATTGCAGACAAGCAAAGTATTTTGTTCATTCTCATGATGAATCAAAGCCATCAGCCCCGTATAACAGCTTAATAGATTATCCAAACGCGCACTGCTGATAAAATCATCATTCAAACCCACAATGGCAGCAGGTTGAACATCATAAAAGCTCAATTCATAGTCCAATATTGATGCTGCTTTATTCGATTCTTTGTTTAATTGTTCAAGCAATAGGTCATTGAAGCTTGTTTCATCATCCGATACCCGCATCAACACAGGCGGTAAATGCTGTTGTTTATTGATGCTTCGCTTGTCGTTGGCTTCCCTATCCAAATGAATGGCAAGGCTTGGAATTACCGCAATGGCTTTTTCCCAATTCACCAATTCATGAGCCGTCTCGCCAGCTTCGTCCACATAACTCACTCGCCCAGCCAGCGATAAATCGCGGTCAAACCAAGGGTTGAGTAACACCCCGCCATAAGTTTCAACACCAAGCTGCAAATAACCGTGTTTGATGATTTCAGGATTGGGTTTCACTTTGAGGCATGGGCTATCCGTATGCGCCCCGACCATGCGAATCCCCTGCTCCAGCAATGGCTGCTTGATGTCAAAAGCAATAATAGATGAATCATTGCGGGTGACAAAGTAACGCCCTTGCACCTGATTTTCTTGTTTAAACCACGCTGCTTGCTCATCCAAACGCTGAAAACCCGCGTTTTCGAGCGTGTTCACCATATTTTGAACCGCATGAAAGGGTGTGGGTGATTGCTGGATAAAGTCTAACAATTCTGTGTTGAAATCGTTGTTGTTCATGTGTCCCCCAAGGTGGGCATATCTTGAACTTGGGCGACAACATCACCCAGTTGGATATACGCTTCAATGCCGTTTTTGGTGTTGTCTAAAATATCTTGCGAAGGCGACCACTTCCCCTTTTCGCCACACAAGACCACCGTGCTTCCGCCAAAAAGAAAGTAACCTTTTTCATCGCCTTTTTTAAACGGCTTGGATTCATCAAAGGTCTGCACGATTTTACCCACGCAAGTCGCACCCACTTCAATATAAGCAAGCTTGCCAAAGTGTTCTGTGTCTAAAATCGAAACACGGCGCTCATTTTTGATAAAAATATCTTGCCTGTATTTGAGTGCCAAAGGGTTCACCGAATGCAAATCACCAGCAACAGTGAATGCCTTAACTGTTTTACCATCATCAGGGTAATGGTAGCGGTGATAATCCACAGGGCAAAGCCGCGCAATCATCAGCGGGCCACCGATAAAGTCTTGGGCGAGTTCAGCATCGGCAATGAGGTCAACCGCGCGCAACATCGAGCCTTTGACAGGCACAGTCAGCTCATCGGTCATGTTTGCATGGGCAAAGTATCGCGCCTCGGCAAAAGCACCCATCTCTTGCGGGTTGGTGATGAATGTGCGCTGCCCTTCTTTGAATTGACGAATAAAAAACTCATTGAATGAGCGATACGATGTTTCAATCGGATTATCTGTAAGCGAGCCTTTTTGATACTGCTCAAT
>CAMZLX010000099.1 GCA_947311795.1 uncultured Zetaproteobacteria bacterium | reverse complement strand
GTAATCTTTAAACTCAGCGCCACCAGCTTCTGCCAACACTTTCGTGATCGCTGCTGTTAATGTGGTTTTGCCGTGATCCACGTGACCAATCGTACCAATGTTCACATGCGGCTTGTTACGTTCAAACTTTTCCTTAGACATATCTAATCTCCTAACCTTTCACACTTGCAATAATTTCTTCAGTAATGTTACGTGGAACTTCTTCATAATGGACGAACTGCATGGTGTATGTTGCACGACCTTGCGACATAGAGCGCAACGCAGTGGAATAACCAAACATTTCAGACAATGGGACTTCAGCATCAACAATCTTAGCAATACCACGGTCACCCATGCCTTGAATTTTACCACGACGACGATTCAAATCGCCGACAACATCACCCATGTAATCTTCAGGTGTTGTCACTTCAACTTTCATCATGGGCTCAAGAATCACTGGCTGGCATTCTGAACAACCTTTACGGAAGCCCATAGATGCAGCCACTTTAAACGCCATTTCATTCGAATCCACATCATGGTAAGAGCCATCAACCAAGGCAACTTTAATGTCCACCATTGGGAAGCCAGCAAGAACACCATTGTTCATCGCTTCTTCACAGCCTTTACCAACTGCTGGGATATATTCACGAGGAACAACACCGCCCGTAATTTTATCTTCAAACTCAAAACCAGCACCAGCTTCCATAGGTTCAATTTCTAACCAAACATGACCAAACTGACCACGTCCACCAGACTGACGAACAAATTTACCTTCAAACTTACCAGAACCACGGATGGTTTCACGGTATGCCACTTGTGGCTTACCAATGTTTGCATCTACATTAAATTCACGACGCATACGGTCTACAAGAATTTCAAGATGAAGCTCGCCCATACCTGAAATAATGGTCTGACCTGTTTCTTCATCAGTTTTAACACGGAAAGAAGGATCTTCCGCTGCCAACTTACCAAGACCAACACCCATTTTCTCTTGGTCAGCTTTGGTTTTAGGCTCAATCGCCACAGAAATTACTGGCTCAGGGAACTCCATGCGCTCAAGCACAATTGGGTCATCCATATCGCAAAGCGTGTCGCCCGTTGTTGTCACTTTAAGACCAACAGCTGCGGCAATGTCACCAGCGCGAACTTCTTTAATTTCCTTACGGTCGTTGGCGTGCATTTGCAAAATACGACCTACGCGTTCACGTTTGTTTTTCACAGAGTTCAACACATAAGACCCTGATTCCAATACACCCGAATACACACGGAAGAATGTTAGAACACCAACAAATGGGTCAGTCATTACTTTAAATGCCAGTGATGCGAACGGTGCATCATCTGATGATGGACGAGAATCCTCTTCGTCTGAATCAATCTTCAATCCTTTAATTGCAGGTACATCAACAGGCGAAGGCATATAATCAGTCACTGCATCCAACAAGGTTTGAACACCTTTGTTTTTAAACGCTGTGCCACAAAGCACAGGGATAATAGAAATATCGAGAACTGCCTTACGAATCGCAGCTTTAAGCTGAGCCAATGGAATCTCTTCGCCTTCAAGGTGAAGCTCCATCAATTCCTCATCAACCATTGATACCGCATCCATCAATACTTCGCGGTATTCATCAGCTTGGTCTTGCAACTCAGCAGGGATATCTTCAACAGAATAATCAGAACCCATGGCTTCATCATTCCAAACAAATGCCTTCATGCTCACAAGGTCAATCACGCCTTTGAATTCGTCTTCAGCACCAATCGGCACATTCAATGGCACAGCGTTGTGACCCAATTGACTTTCAATTTCACTAACCACGCGGAAAAACTCAGCACCTGTACGGTCCATTTTGTTGACGAATGCGATACGTGGAACATTATAACGGTCAGCTTGACGCCAAACAGTTTCAGATTGCGGCTGAACACCGCCCACTGCACAGAAAACACCCACTGCGCCATCTAGCACACGCAAAGAACGCTCAACTTCAATCGTGAAGTCAACGTGACCTGGTGTATCAATAATATTTACATGATGATTGTTCCAGCTACAGGTTGTAGCTGCAGATGTGATAGTAATACCACGCTCTTGCTCTTGTTCCATCCAGTCCATGGTTGCCGCGCCATCGTGAACTTCACCGATTTTGTGCGAAACGCCAGTGTAGAAAAGGATACGTTCTGTAATGGTGGTTTTACCCGCATCAATGTGAGCCATAATACCAATGTTACGTACGCGCTCTAGTGGTGTCTTTCTTGCCACGATACTACTCCTCTTCTAACCTAAACTGTTTAGAACAATTAAAATCTTATGTTTTCAAACTTGCTTCAAACTTTTTACAACATCACTCGCCAAGCGAGCTTTTTACAATCTTACCAGCGGAAATGTGAGAACGCTTTGTTGGCTTCTGCCATACGGTGGGTTTCATCACGTTTCTTAAATGCGCCGCCACGCTCATTGATTGCATCAACAAACTCATTACCCAAACGTTCAGCCATAGTTTGCTCAGAACGCTTGCGAGAATACTCAATCAACCAACGCACAGCCAATGATTGCTGACGACGATCAGATACTTCGATTGGCACTTGGTAAGTGGCACCACCAACACGGCGAGACTTCACTTCAACCAATGGGCGAATCGCTTCCAATGCGCGATGAAGAACATTCAATGCATCTTCACCTGTTTTTTGTGCTGCAATTTCCATTGCACCATAAACAATCGCTTCAGCTTTTGCTTTTTTACCATCCAACATGATTGCATTTACAACTGTTGAAACTTTGTTGTCTCCGAATTTCGCATCAGGCGTAATTGGACGACGGGTAACTGGACCTTTACGTGGCATTTCTCAAATTCCTCTCTTACTTAGGACGCTTAGCGCCGTACTTCGAGCGAGCCTGTTTACGGCCTTCAACACCCGTAGTATCCAACACACCACGCAATACATGATAACGAACACCTGGTAAATCTTTTACACGTCCACCACGAATCAATACAACACTATGCTCTTGCAAACGGTGACCTTCACCTGGGATATACGCAGTCACTTCATGACCATTCGTTAGGCGAACACGCGCCACTTTACGCAAAGCCGAGTTAGGCTTTTTCGGTGTTGTTGTATACACACGCGTACAAACACCACGACGTTGTGGGCATGCTTGCAATGCAGGAACTTTGTTAATTTTTCGTTTGTCTTTGCGAGACTTACGAATCAATTGATTGATTGTTGGCATTGTTACCTCTTAAAACTTTCCTCTACTTACACCTTTATTTTATTAAGGTGCAGCTTGCGAGGGCGGCGAAACATAGGGATGCGCATTTGCTATGTCAACTTTTTTTTACCCTGCCTTTGATGATAAGGCTTTCTACTGATATTTCCTGCGATAGAAGCAAGCTTTGAATATCAGCTTTACGAAAATTCAGCGGCTTTGTTCACCAAGGTTTCTTCATCCATGACTTTTTTATCAATTTTGCAATATGCCGCTTGCTCAGCAACAAGCACATTCACTTCTGCCACACCATCCAAAGCAAGCAATTGTGTTTGCACACGGCTTGCTGCTGCTTCATCTTGAACATCCACACGCAGTGTTATGGTTGCAACATAAGGCGGCTCAGGCATAAATAAAGCAATAAACCACCAAACCCCAAGCATGACCGCAACCACAAAAAAGACCGCTGAGAAGTTGTGCACAATCGGGTCATACAAAAACCCACCCAATACCCCACCAATAAATGCACCAAAAAATTGGGATGTATTAAACACGCCAATCGCTGTGCCTTTTGCACCTGCAGGTGCATATTTAGAAACCAATGATGGCAAGCTTGCTTCTAATGTATTAAAACCTGTAAAGAAAATCAGTAATGCGCCTGCCACCCACCAAATCGAATGGTCTAAAGTCGCAAACAGCAAACAGCCCACAATCAGCATCGCAATAGACAGCAAAAACACCTTCTTCATTTTGCGCTTGGCTTCTGCAATGATAATCAATGGCACCATCAACCCAAATGCCAAAAGCATTACGGGCAAATAAAGCTTCCATTGCTCATCTTGCGGCAGAAGCCCTTGGTTCACCAACATCAATGGCAACACCACAAACAATGCTGTTAAACTCATATGCAAAATCAATACACCCACGTCCAACCGCAAAAGTGCACCATGCTCCAACACTTGTTTGAACATACCCTTGGTCACTTCACTATCCGAATGGTGCCCTGTGTTCACCGGGTCTGGCACAACCATATATAATACCAAGATAGAGATAAGCGAGAAACCTGCTGTGAGCAAGAATATCCCCGACACCCCCACCCAAGCATTTAATATTGGTGCAATCGCCATGGATACAGCAAACGATAAACCAATCGTAATGCCAATACT
>CAMZLX010000098.1 GCA_947311795.1 uncultured Zetaproteobacteria bacterium | reverse complement strand
TTGTTCGCCAAACATTATGAAACAGGCGAGCCACTTCCCCAAGCTATGTTTGAAAAAATGACGGCAGCGAAAAACTTTCAATCCGCCATGCAAATGCTGCGCCAAATTGAGTTTTCATTGTTTGATTTATTGCTCCATGCCGACTTTGACCCCCAAGGTGACAAATCGGTTCAAGACTTGTTGGATGAAGTCCGCGATGAAATCGCTGTGCTCACACCACCAGCGTTCAATAAATTTCAAAATAGCTTTTCACATATCTTTGCAGGTGGTTATGCCGCAGGTTATTTCAGCTACAAATGGGCAGAAGTGTTGTCTGCCGATGCTTATGCTGCCTTTGAAGAAGCATCACAAGAAACAAGTATCATCAACAAAGACGTTGCCCATACATTCTTAACCGAATTGCTTTCACGCGGTGGCAGCAGAGATATGATGCAAAGCTATCAAGCCTTTAGAGGCAAAGCCCCAACGGTTGATGCACTGTTAAAACACAATGGTATCGTGGTGCATCATTAAACCGTGTCCTATGTGTTTTGATTTCACGCCCATTTTGTCGGATCGCGTTGTTTCGATAGACCAACTTGAACCCGCTGACTTAGAGCCCTTATTTACGATTGCTTCCGATAAAAATCTTTGGGCAGGACATCCTAAGAAAGACAGGTACCAACGCCCCGTCTTCGAGCAATGGTTTGAAGAAGCGATAGCATCCAACCATGCGCTAAAAATATTTGAAACCAAAACGGGAGCAATGATTGGTTCATCAAGATATTATGAATATGACGCACTAAACAAGGAAATTGCTATCGGATACACATTTATCGGTACGGCATACTGGGGCGGCGAAATAAACAAGCGTGTCAAAAATTTAATGCTTAATCACGCTTTTAAAACCGTAGATAAAGTGTGGCTACATGTTGACCCAAGCAATATCCGCTCACAAAAAGCAGTGTTAAAACTCGGTGCCACTTTTACTCACCTTGAGGAGAAAGAAGGTGAGGCATATGAATGTTATGAAATTCCTAAGCAGGTGTGGCTGCGGCAAACATGATAGACAATGACCTCAATAAATCGCTCGCAAAGTATCAGAAACTCGCAGTATCTAGCCAGGGCTTAACATCCAAGCAACCGTTTGGTTTAGGCATAGATGGTACGCTTCAAACCATCAAACATCTTGGATATGTGCAAGTGGACACATTATCTGTGGTTGAGCGAGCGCATCATCATGTGTTGTGGAATCGTGTGCCTAGAAATCGGGGACAGTATACTTTTTAATTGCATTATCAGTTTCTACCCTTTAAGTTTTAGCTATGGCACGTATAGCAAGAGTCGTTGTTCCGCACATTCCTCACCATGTAACGCAGCGTGGTGTGCGCAGAAATGATGTGTTTTTTGTGATGATGACTATCGCTTATATTTAAGCCTGCTCTCAGCATCATGCAAGAAAAATAACACAGAGATTTGGGCTTATTGCCTGATGACTAACCATGTTCACCTTATCATGATTCCGAGCTCAGAGGATGGTTTAAGAGCATCACTTGGTGAGACGCATCGCCGTTATACGCTTCATATCAATCAACAGGAACAGTGCAGAGGGCATTTGTGGCAAGAGCGGTTTCACTCGTTTCCTATGGATGAGAAATATCTTCTTGCTGCTGTTCGTTATGTTGAACTTAATCCGGTCCATGCCAATATGGTCAAACAGCCCGAAGATTATCCTTGGAGCAGTGCGAAGGCGCGAAAAACGGGGACAGTATACTTTTTTAATTGCATTATCAGCCTCTCCCCTTTAAGTTTTAGCTATGGCACGTATAGCAAGAGTCGTTGTTCCGCACATTCCTCACCATGTAACGCAGCGTGGTGTGCGCAGAAATGATGTGTTTTTTTGTGATGATGACTATCGCTTATATTTAAGCCTGCTCTCAGCATCATGCAAGAAAAACAACACTGAGGTTTGGGCTTATTGCCTGATGACTAACCATGTTCACCTTATCATGATTCCAAGCTCGGAGGATGGTTTAAGAGCATCACTTGGTGAGACACATCGCCGTTATACGCTTCATATCAATCAACAGGAACAGTGCAGAGGGCATTTGTGGCAAGAGCGGTTTCATTCATTTCCTATGGATGAAAAATATCTTCTTGCTGCTGTTCGTTATGTTGAACTTAATCCTGTCCATGCCAATATGGTCAAACAGCCCGAAGATTATCCTTGGAGCAGTGCGAAGGCGCATCTCGCAGGGAAAGATGATACGCTGGTTAAGGTTCAACCTATGCTAGAGCGCGTGACGGACTGGCGGGCATTCCTTGATAGTGATTTGGACGATGCAACACTTGGGGAAATGCGTAAACATACACAAACAGGAAGACCTTTAGGCGATGAAAATTTTTTAGATGCCTTGGAGCTGCAAACAAGCAGGGTTTTGCGACCACAAAAACGAGGGAGAAAGAAGAAGTGATGTTAAAAAGTATACTGTCCCCGATTTACACTTAACGGAAGAAGAACATCAAGCAACCCTCACCTTTATCAGCCTGCATATTGAAGACAAAACATTAGACCGCGACCCGTTTATCCCTGCTCTCATGGATGCGTTACAAAAATTCGCTGACTTTAACCAATGCCCACAACTAGATGCCAAAGTCGTTACCAATATGCATACAATATAGCTTTGTAACGGCTCTGCCTATAAAGCGAGCTTGATATGGCTAATATATAGGCATAAGCAACCTTTTCTCCCCTCTAGCCCTTATTTATATTGTGCTATTCCAACGGCATGCAAATTGCTTCTGTGTTTTTAGTATATTCAAAACATCAGGAGAGGTTATGTCTTATTTAGAACCATCAGAATTTGTCACCAAAATGGTCGATGCAGGAGAGTCTAAGATTTTCATGTCCAAAAAGGACACGTTGATTCGTGCTTTTATGGCGGGTGCAATCTTGGCTTTGGCTGCAGTTTTTGCGATTACAGTTGCCACCAAAACAGGCTCGCCTTTGCTTGGCGCAGTGCTTTTCCCCGTTGGTTTTATCATGCTGTATTTAATGAAGTTTGACCTTTTAACGGGTGTGTTCACCTTGGTGCCACTTGCGCTTCTGGATAAAAGACCAGGCGTTGATGTGAAACAAGTGCTAAGAAACTGGGGCTTGGTTTTCTTAGGCAACTTGGGTGGTGCATTGATGGTTGCATTTGGTATGGCATTTATTTTGACCTATGGCTTTGATACAGATGGTGGCGTGATTGCCGCCAAAGTTAGCCATATCGGCGAAGCCAGAACATTGGGGTATCAATCCCACGGCACGGGTGGTTGGTTCACCATTTTTATTCGGGGCATGTTATGCAACTGGATGGTGTCTATGGGTGTGGTTGGTGCGATGATTTCAACATCTGCAACAGGTAAAATGATGGCAATGTGGATGCCTATTATGCTGTTCTTCTACATGGGTTTTGAGCATTCTATTGTGAATATGTTTTTGTTCCCATTTTCTATGATTATGGGTGGTAATTTCACATTTATGGATTATTTGGTATGGAATGAATTGCCAACAGTAATGGGTAACCTTGTAGGTGGGTTTGTACTTGTTGGTTTACCACTGTATTACACGCATGTGAAAACATCACCAAAACGTAACGCTTAATTTCATCAACAAAAGCATTCCTTGCCAGCTTGGCAAGGGTGCTTTTATGATAAGCCCATGCATTCACTAAAAATCTCGATTGGTCAACATTCCGATAAAGGGCCTAAACCAATCAATCAAGATTTCCATGGCGCTTATATTCCCGAAGAACCCCAACTCAGCAGCAAAGGTATAACCATTGCTTTGGCAGATGGCATCAGCAGCAGTGACGTTAGCCAAATTGCCAGTGAATCGGCTGTGACTGGTTTTTTAGACGACTACTACTGCACTTCAGATGCTTGGTCAGTGCATAAATCTGTGCAACAGGTTTTGCTTGCCATGAACTCTTGGTTACATGCGCAAACCAAACAAAGCCGATATTGTTATGAAGCCAAGGATAGGGGTTATGTCTGCACATTTAGTGCGCTAATCATCAAATCCACAACGGCATATTTGTTTCATGTGGGTGATACACGCATTTATCATTTGCAAGGGCAAACACTGGAACAACTCACTGAAGACCACAGGGTTGCTGTCTCCGAACATAAAAGTTATTTAAGCCGAGCCTTAGGCATTGACCCACACCTTGATATTGACCATCAAACTGTGCCACTCAAAGAGGGCGACATCTTTATTCTTGCCACGGATGGTGTGTATGAATTTGCAAGCGCAGCATCCATCGTCAGCCATATTCATGCGCACAGTGATAACCTTGACCATGCCGCAGAAAGCATCGTCCAAGAAGCAATCAGCCAAGGCAGTGATGATAATTTAAGCATACAAATTGTACGCATTGATAAACTTCCGCAACAAAACGCAAATGAAATCTATCAACAGTTAACCACGCTACCCTTTCCACCAGAGCTTGAAGCACGAAGCATATTTGATGGTTACGAAATCACCCGAAAACTTCATGCCAGCAGCCGCAGCCATGTATATTTGGTCAAAGATACGGAAACACAAGAACCCGCAGTCATCAAAACACCTTCCATTGATTTAAGGAGTGATGCGGCTTATTTGGAACGCTTTCTGTTGGAAGAATGGATTGCGCGGCGTATCAACAATCCTTTTGTGCTCAAGCCATGTCCACAAAGCCGAGCGCACAACTATTTGTATGTCGCAACCGAATATATTGAAGGGCAAACCCTCACCCAATGGATGCTTGACCATCCCAAGCCTAGCATGGAAGAAGTACGTAATATCGTGGAGCAAATTGCCAAAGGGCTGCAGGCTTTTCATCGGCTTGAAATGCTGCATCAAGACTTAAGACCGAGTAACATCATGATTGATAAAACAGGCTCTGTAAAAATTATTGATTTTGGTTCCACCCATGTCGCAGGCATATCTGAAGGTACGAGCTCCATTTTTCAAGAACATGTGCTTGGCACAGCACAATATACTGCACCTGAATATTTTTTGGGTGAAGCAGGCTCACATCGCTCAGATATGTATGCGCTGGCTGTCATCACCTATCAAATGTTATCAGGGCGATTCCCTTACGGTGTTGAAGTTGCCAAAACACGTACCAAAAACGCACAAAAGAAACTGGTTTACCAATCTGTGTTGGATGATGATAGAGAAATACCCATGTGGGTGGACGAAGCCATACGCAAAGCAACGCGCCCTAATCCATTTAAACGCTACGATGAAATCTCTGAATTTGTATTTGATTTGCGCAAACCCAACCAAGCATTCCTTAATAAAACACGCCCGCCACTGATAGAGCGTAAACCCATTTTATTTTGGAAGGGTATATCTTTTATCTTGGCAGTTTGGGTTGTTTATCTTTTAACCACCACCTAATGTGCGTTGCCATGCGCACTATCATTCTTGTTTTATCGCTACTCATGGCTGCCTGCTCACACAAACCTTATGCCGTACAGCGCAATGACATACAAAAACAACCTGTTCACGAAACCTATATTCATCATCATGGTTGGCACACCGCATGGTTAATCCCTGCCCACGACCTACAAAGCCACATCCCTGCTTTAAAAAAGCGCTTTCCAAACACTGCATATATATCCATTGGTTGGGGTGATGAAACCGTATATCAAGCGGATGAAACAACATTCTGGGCATCAACCTATGCCATTATATTGCCCACCAATCCTGTGCTGCACATCGTAAGCTTAAGCCAATCTCCGCAGCAAACTTATCCCAAGCAGGAGTTGGCATTGTTATGTTTGGCAGACAGCGCATACCAAACCCTGCTAACCTATATCAGCCATAGTTTTGAACGTGATTCACAGGGTGATATTATACCCACCGCCATTGATGATGGTGCCAACAGCCAGTTTTATAGGTCTGTGGGTGACTATTATTTTCTAAACACCTGCAACACATGGACAGCCAAAGGTTTAGCCAGCGCTGGCTTTGATATTTATCCATTATTTAATCCAACATCGGGGAATGTTTGGCGTTATCTGCAAGGGGCAATGCCTCAACAAGTGAATAAGTGCCCATCTAAGCCACATTAACTCAAATATGTTAACCCAAAATAGAATTTCCTGTCACCTCGGACAGAATCTGTCATGTCGAGCATAGTCGAGACATCTCAGAGATTTCTCCACGCGCTTTCGCTTGGTCGAAATGACAATAGTCTCTTTGTCTTTATGCTACATTGATAGTTCAACACAAGCATTGACAGTCCATACTGTCCGATTATGATGCGCATCCTTTTTCAAGATAGCAGGAGTCTCAAATGAGTTTTACATATAAACCAAGTCGTATTCGTCGCGCTCGCACATGTGGTTTCCGTGCCCGCATGGCAACCCGTGGTGGTCGCGCAGTGCTTAACCGTCGTCGCGCCAAAGGCCGCAAGCGTCTATCTGCATAAACACAGATTTTCCTCGTGAATTCCGTTTAATCAGTAAAGCTGATTTTGCGCGTATGAAACAAGGTAAACGTTTTAGAGTTTTCGGATTGAATTTAATAGTAGCCCCAAATGCTTGCCATCATGCACGTTTGGGGCTTGCTGTTTCTACAAAATATGGCAATGCCGTGCAACGTAATCGGCTCAAACGCTGTTTAAGAAGCGCATTCCGCCAACATCACATTCGTAATCAAGCGCTTGATATTCTTGCCATACCCACCCCACAACTTCAAGATGAACAGGTTTCCGAGCAAGGCATGAAAGCTTGCTTTGATAGCCTGATGAAGCGCTGCTGATATGTCTTGGCTGCTGATTAAGTTGGTACAATTTTACCGCTATGTGATTTCACCCATGCTGCCTTCGCGCTGCCGCTTTATGCCCACATGTTCGGAATATGCGATTGAAGCGTTGCAAAAATATGGTGCTATCAAGGGTGGTTGGTTAGCCCTCAAACGTATTCTACGTTGCCATCCTTTCTCATCATGTCATGGTTACGACCCGCTGCCCTAAACAGCAACCTTTTTGAACACATTTAAACATACAGGATTTACCCAATGGACAACAAAAATCTTATTCTAGCATTTGCACTTTCCATGTTTGTTCTCATGGCATGGGGTTGGATGTTCCCGCAACAAGAAATCGTAAAACCCGTCACTCAACATGATGTAGCAGCACCCACTGATGCCGAACATGCGACCACCCCACACACCGATATGGCGCAAACAACAACCGATACCCAAGCGGTAGTCAGTAAACCTGCAGCAAGCAAAGAGGTATTGGCAACCAACACTGTAGCTGAATTTGGCAATGATGTATTATCCCTTAAAATCAATGCGCGCGGTTGGTTAACTGAAGCCACGCTGCTTCAATACCAACAAGCTTTGGATAACCCTGAGAAAATTAAACTTCTCATGCAGGATGAGTTTCATCAAGCCTATATCAACAGTGGTGTACTCACGCAAAAACTGGTTGAACCTTTTAAACTGGTATCACTTGAACAAAGCAATGGCGTAACCGTTGCAAAACTCGAAGGGAAATTGAGTGATGGTTATATCTGGCAACGCACTTATACTTTAGAAGATGGCTCTTACGTGTTGAGCACGCAAGACCGCATCAAAGGTGGTGCAGGGCTAAAATTATACCTTCAAGTGGTTGAAAAAAATCCTGTTGAAGCCGCAACAAAAAACTACAACGAACATGACGGTCCAATTGGTTTATTCAATGGTGACTTAACCGAAGTGACCTATGATGACTTGGATGAAACCAGTGAAATGAAGTTTGCATCCGTGGGCGGTTGGACAGGTATGATGACCCGCTACTTCATGAATACCATCTATGGCACCAATCAAGAAGAGCACTACCGCTATTATTTCAAAGGTGATGGCAGAGCCTACCAAGCGGGTCTGATTCATGATGGCGTAATCGATAACGGTGACATGGTGTTTGAGAATAATATCTTTGTCGGCCCTAAATCTGTACCTGCGCTTGAAAAGCTGGGTGTTGGTCTTGAGCGCGCAGTTGATTTTGGCTGGTTCACTGTGATTGCTAAACCCTTGCATGAAGTCATGCTCTGGTTGCACCAATATATCCCTAATTACGGTTTGATTATTATTTTGATGGTACTATCGCTTAAAGCCTTGTTGTTTGTGCCTACCCAAAGTGGGTATCGCTCCATGGCGAAAATGCGCAAGCTGCAACCCGAAATGGCAAAACTTAAAGAC
The DNA here is from genome assembly GCA_947311795.1 of uncultured Zetaproteobacteria bacterium. GTDB lineage: Bacteria > Pseudomonadota > Zetaproteobacteria > Mariprofundales > Mariprofundaceae > Ghiorsea. The sequence continues at coordinate 2,908 of CAMZLX010000098.1, read as the reverse complement.
CGCTATGGTGATGACCGTGCCAAAATGGGACAAGAAGTGATGGCATTGTATAAAAAGAACAAGGTCAACCCATTGGGTGGCTGTTTACCCATTCTGATGCAAATGCCTGTTTTCTTTGCCTTGTATAAAGTGTTGTTGATTTCCATTGAGCTACGTCAAGCACCTTTTTATGGTTGGATTCAAGATATGTCCGTGCAAGATCCATATTTCATTCTACCCGTGCTTATGGGTATATCCATGTTCATTCAAATGCAGCTTAACCCTGCACCAACTGACCCTATCCAAGCCAAGGTCATGAAGTTCTTACCGTTATTCATGACGGCTATGTTCTTATTCTTCCCTGCAGGTTTGGTCTTGTACTGGGTTGTGAACAACATCCTATCCATCATCCAGCAACGTTTGGTGATGAAAAGCATGAATGTTGACTGATAGCGACCTAACATAAGGTGTTGTGCCCAATGGTACCAATCACGGCACAAGGAGAGATGTTTGGAAGCTCCAAATGAACGACGCGTAACACAGAGTGGTGCCACTGGGCATACACCCGATACTATTAGTGCGATTGCTACCCCAAATGGACGAGGCGGCATTGGTATTATTCGTTTATCGGGTTCTCAAGCGGCTGACATTGCCTTAAAGCTCTGCCAACGCGATAAATCCTTCACACCACGGTATGCGCATTTTCATCATTGGTATGATGAGCAAGGTGAAACCATAGACCATGGTTTAACCATCTATTTTAAGGGCGAACAATCCTACACAGGCGAAGATACCGTGGAACTTCAAGCCCATGGTAGCCCTATGCTGCTCAAAGCCTTATTTGAGCGCACACTTGAGCTTGGTGCGAGACCTGCTGAGGCAGGTGAATTTACCCGCCGTGCAGTGGAACATGGCAAGATTAATTTATCGCAAGCTGAAGCCGTGGTGGCATGTATTGATGCCGCCACACTCCGAGCCGCCAAACAAGCCCAAAAACAACTTGATGGCGCATTTGGTCGCCGTATATCTCAATACATGGATGACTTAACATCCGTGGTGGCGCATGTGGAAGCATGTTTGGATTTTCCCGAAGATGAAGTGCCAGCGTTGTTCTACGACCAACTTCGCAATCGTGTTGAAGCCGAGCTCATCGCACCCATTCAGCATCAGCTCAACAGCAAACTTGGTGAGCGTTTATTTGAAGGTGCAACCGTGGCTATTGTTGGTGAGCCAAACGTTGGTAAATCAAGCTTGCTCAATGCCTTGTCTGGTCGTGATAGGGCTATTGTCACCGATATTGCAGGCACCACGCGGGACACCCTAGAAGTTGATTTTGAAGTTAATGGTATTCCTATTCGTTTGGTGGACACCGCAGGATTAAGGACGTCAGATGATGTGGTGGAGCAAGAGGGTGTAAAACGCGCCAAATCTGCTGCAGAAACGGCTGATTTAATCATATTTGTTGCTGATGCCACTCGTCCAGAAACTTGGAACTCTGAAATTCATTTTGGTGAATTAAACATCCAATTAAAAATCATGAACAAAATGGATAAAGTTGATGGTGTAGATACCAAAGACTTTTTACCTTTATCCATCAAGCAAGAGCAGGGTTTGACCACGTTATTAAAAAACATGGCAACGATGCTTGGCGATATAGATTTGGCGGATGAAGCTGCCATGGTCACATCCTCACGGCATAGAGCAGCACTTGAAACATCGCTCGCCCATATTCAAGCAGGTTTAACCATGCTTGGACGCGAAGAGATGATTGATTTAACGGCTATGGAATGGCGTAGAGCATGGTCAACCTTGGGCGAAATTCTTGGTATTGGTGATGTGGAATTTATTTTGGACAAAGTCTTTTCAGAATTCTGCATTGGCAAATAAATAGCCACAAAAAAGGGGGCAAGCTTTCGCTCACCCCCGTCTTCGTGATACATATAAATTGTTTAGTGCTTTTCTACACTCACATTGGCATAAAATGCAATGCCAGAACCTTCATCTTCATCCAACATGATCCAACCTTCAAAACCTTGTGATGTGTCGGGAATGTTTGCATGAGGAATAATAACAGATGTCCGAATATTTTTACCTCTTCCCACTTGGATAATGCGGCAAACACCACCCAGCAAATATCCCGCTTCATCACCTTCGCCATCAACCTTAAAACTGAGCTGGCAATCCACACCGAAATCACCAAGGCTTCCTTCATCATCACGCAAGACACTGGTTTGCATGGTAATCACATCACCACTTATTGCATCTGCGGTATGTACCATAGCTAAAATCTTTGAGCCTTCCATACCTGAAATAAAGTCGCTGAATGTGCCTGGCACAACAGGTTCAAACTCAAAGTCTTTATCCACAGCTTGAAATGCTGCAAAGTTCACATTTCTAACTTCCCCAGCAACACTTAAACTTGGAAGCAACAACGCAGTCGCCAACAATACAATCTTTATCATCCCCTTCCTCTCTTGCTTCTTTTTTATAAAACACGAATCAAATCAACAGCATCCGATGTCATTTGTTTAATTTTTCCTTTCATAGCTTTGCGCAGGCGGTCAACATCCGTTTTATCCATGCCAGCCTCTTCTAGCTCATCAAAATCTTTCATATTCGCCATAGAGCTGCGTAACTTTTTCAAAATCAATTGCACCTGAGCCATATTATGATCTGCAGCTTGAACAGGCGGCACCAAAGCATAAGACGCACCCAACATTGAAACAGAAAACACCATCATCGTAAATATCAAAACATATTTCTTCATAACACGCTCCTCCCCCTTTTTCCCAAGGCGGAAGACTGTTGCTACACAAAAGTTTATATAAAATCAAGTGTCATCTAACAAACGATGTATCACCAAGGGATAAATTTCATGCTCTTTCTCTTGGATGCGTTGATGCAAACTATCCCAATCATCACCATCCAA
>CAMZLX010000097.1 GCA_947311795.1 uncultured Zetaproteobacteria bacterium | reverse complement strand
GCAACAGCCATCCACCGCCACTGAATCGCCAAGCTGCCAAGCATTCATATCCAGCTTGGTCGCAAACACAAATAACGATTGATTGTCTTGATGTTCAATAGCATCAATCACGCCCACATCTTGAATAATACCTGTAAACACTTGTGATTACTTAGCGTGATACTTCACAGACTCTTCGCGCACTGCTTTGAAAAATTCTATCGCATGTTCAGGCGGAACATCAGGTGTAATACCATGACCAAGGTTAAACACATGCCCATTTCCATGCCCAAATTTTGCCAAAATATCTTTCACTTCCGCGCGGATTTTTTCAGGCTTGGCATACAGCATGGTTGGATCCATATTCCCTTGCAAAGCCACTTTATCACCCACACGACGACGCGCTTCATCAATATCAATCGACCAATCCAAACCAAGCACATCACAGCCTGTGTCTGCCATGGCTTCAAGCCAACCCATGCCGCCTTTGGAATAAAGAATCACAGGCACTTTGCGACCATCATTTTCACGCGTAAGCTGAGACACGATTCTTTGCATATACTGCAATGAGAAATCTTTATAATCACGGGTATTTAAAATACCTCCCCATGTATCAAAGATTTGCACGGCTTGTGCACCAGCAGCAATTTGACCATTCAAATATGCAGCCACGGAATCAGCCAGCTTCTCCAACAACAAGTGTATGGTTTCAGGCTCATTAAACATCATGGCTTTCACTTTCGAGAAGTTTTTCGAGCCACCACCTTCAACCATATATGTAGCTAGTGTCCAAGGGCTACCAGCAAAACCAATCAAGGGTACGCGACCATTCAAATCACGGCGAATCGTGCTTACCGCATTCATCACATAACCTAGCTCACGTGTTGGGTCATCCAAGACGGGAAGTTTTTCAACATCTGATTTACATGTTAAGGGTTGAGGAAATTTAGGGCCTTCGCCCGTGCCAAAGGTCAGCTCCATACCCATGGCTTCGGGAACCACCAAAATGTCCGAGAACAAAATCGCCGCATCAGCATCCAAAATATCAATCGGTTGTAGCGTCACTTCACTGCACATCTCAGGTGAGCGGCAAAGGTTTAAAAATCCGCCTGCACGTGCGCGTGTCGCCTTGTATTCAGGCAAATAGCGCCCGGCTTGGCGCATCATCCACACTGGTGTACGCTCTACATCTTGGCGCAAACATGCGCGCAAAAATAAATCATTCTTTAATTCAGACATTTCTTATCCTTAAGTTTACATTCATTCAATTTCGTCTTCACCGACATTTGTCGTATCAAGCTCCGATGCTTCATTCACCAAACAAAGGCTGTAGTTTGGACCCTTCTCTAAAAACTCAGTGACTTTAAAGAGGTCTTGTTGCACACCTCGCTGAATACTAAACACCAAACCTTTAAATATGTTACTATCGGGAAACATAACTGTATGTTCATTGTTGTCATCAAAGCTAATCAGCACGGGCCACTGCCTATCTTTACTTGTATCGCCAACACTCAACATCACAGCATGAAGCACAACATGTTTTTTCATGTAAAATTCTAAACCCATATGCTGCTCACCTGGTTTGGGGTAACGAATCCAACGAATGAAAGCAAACCTTGGCTCCCCCCTATGCGGTGTCCAGTTCAAACCCACCATATAACCCACTTGACTACTTGGTGCCTCTGAGCTTAAACGTTCAATCGCAATACCTTGTTTGCTGATGTTTAAGACTGTCCACTCCGAATTTTGTTTTAATATCGGAGATGCTGCAAAGTCAGAACCCAAGGCAACAACACCATTTTGTTCCAAATCTTCCTCAATGGAAACCGACATCAAATCAATCAAACCCCAATCGACTGTTAACTTCGCATTGTTATACTCTTGACGGTTAAACTCACGTAGTTTGGTACGCAGCGCATCCAAGATAGCATTGCCACCCACCACGGTGGTCTGCAATGCTGTTTCAATTTGTATGTTTTTGCTTTGTAATAATGGGTCTTTTAATACTTTTTCTGCCCTATCAATAGATACCACCAACTTATCAATAAAATCATCCATGGGTATCAATAAATAATCGGTTGCTGTTGTTTCAGGTGCAAAAGGCATCACCTTAGCTGTTTCATGAGGACGGTTCAGGTTTGTCACCATAAGACTATAACCCTTCACCTTCGCACTTTTAATACCACCCTTAGCTAAATAATACGGATGTAATACATGAATATGATGTTTTAACTCATCCAGCACCATAACTTGATCTTTATCCGTAAGGCGAAAAAAATCTAAGTTTCTTAACAACTCATATCGAGCGATAGCTGCATAAAAGCGTTTCTTTTCTTCCTCAACACCTTCTGGAAGCTCTGGTAAAATCGTCATGCCCAGACGCATCAAATCAAATACTTGGCGTACCGTAATAATCGCAGCAGACTGATATTCCGATAAATCTTCGCGCATTAACCGCCCTGCAAGCTCGATCGTATGCGACACCATGTCCACCAAAATGGGGTAATACCCAGCCTCTGTCTGCGCTTCTTTTTGTACCATATCAATGCCAATTTTATGCGCATTCAAAATGGCAGCCGTCATTTCAGCATCAAATAAATCCAATTGCCCTTCAAATCTTTTCAAAACTTTAAGGCGAAAGTGCAAAGGGATAAGTGGGTTGGCATTTAAGCGCGAAAGATACGACTGCATGCCTTTGCGCAGTTTCTCACCACCAGATGCCCCAGAAATATACGTGTTCAAACGCTGCTCAAGGTCATCAAACTTACTTAAAAGCGCATCAGTCAGCATTTCTGCTTGCCCCAACTCCAATTGTTGAGGGTGCAGCCTAAGGTTTGCCTCTAATGCATTTTGTACATGTTGTTGGTCTTGGTTACTCATTTCACTGACAATTCTCATGAAGAAGCATCAAAATGTAAAGATACTTACAATGGATATGGCATACATCCACCGTGGGGTAGCTGAATAAATCGGGGTGGAACGACAAATATTTGCCGCAGTAAAGGCTCAAGCATGGCTTGCACATCTTCAAATGAACCTTCACCATTTATATCATTTAAAACCAACCATTGGGGTGGACAGCCAATCTTTTTTAAGTGCTCGCAGCTCAACAGTGCTTGATTGATACAGCCCAATCGAATCGGCACAACAAGCATCACTTCCGCAGAAGGCGTGGCTTGTAACCAATCAGAAACTAACCAAGGTTTTGCACCAATCTTTAATGGTACCATCAAGCCGCCCACACCTTCAATCAAGGTTATGTCATGCCTAGAAACCTGTTTTTCTTGCCACGCAAGAAGTTGCTCAACGTTAAAACTTAAACCTTGTTTTTTTGCTGCCAAAGCAGGTGCTAACGGAAGGTCATAGGTGACATAATTAATATCTTGGCTATGTTTTGACGGCTGAGCATCAAGCAGCAGCGCAACATCTTCATTCAATCCATCATTTTGTTTGCCGCTGGCTATCGGTTTCAGCGCTTGGGCATCCGCACCTTGCGACAGCACGGTTTTCAACAATGAATGTGTCACCCATGTTTTGCCCGCATCCGTATCCGTTGCCGTGATAAAAATAGTGCGCGACATCAGCCAACCTCACACTTCAGAGCATTAAAAACGATTCAGTACCCGCTGATTGATTTCGACATCATGGCGATCGCGCACGCTTGCCATCCAACTTGCGAAACGAACCGCACCTTTGGCTTTGGTCACTTCCGCTCGCAAAACTTCTTCTTCATCTGCAAACAACGAGTCATCAGCTTCTTGCACATCTTGGACAAACACAACAGCAATACCTTCCGATGTTGGAATTGTCGTATTCACCCAATGCGCTTCAGGTGTTCTAAATGCTTGTGCCAACACAGGTGATAACCATGTTGCATCATCACCTTCACCATTACTACGCACAGGTTTAGAGATAAACTTCGCTTGAGCAAACTGTTGCGCCAATGCATCCACATCTTTACCCGATTTGCCTGCTGCCAATGCTTTGTCGGCAATGCTTTGCGCTTGTTCTGCAGCTTGTGCATTGCGCACATCATCAAACACTTGGGTCACCACATCTTCATAAGCCTTAGTGCTTGGCTCAATCCTCTCCAACACTTCTAGCGCAACATAATGCCCATCACCCACCTCAATGATTTCAATCGCATCACCCGGCATCGCTGCCAACACTTTCTTTTGCAAATCTTTGGATGCAATAAACAATGGATTTGCCAGCATATTTTCTACCGTCAACGTGCCTAAATCTTCTGCCGACAAGCTCACCACATTCGCCGCAGCCGTTAATGTATCTTCCATGCCCAAGGCGTTATCCAAATCACCCGACAGCACATAAGCCTCTTCAGATGCTTTCTCATTCCTAAGCTCATCAATAAGCTGGTCTTTAACCTCAGCAAGCGGTTTAATTTTCGCTTCTTGAATCGCATTAAGTTGCACCAGATGATAACCAAACTGTGTTTCTACCACATCACTGACTTCGCCCACGTTTAGCTGGTCAAAAGCAGCTGTTTCAAATTCAGGAACCATGGCTCCGCGAGCGAAAAAGCCTAAATCACCACCTGATGATGCTGTCACATCATCCGAAACACCTTTCGCTACTTCGGCAAAGTTTTCACCTGCATCAATGCGCGCTTTAGCCGCTTTGATTTTTGCCAAAGCTTCTTGTTTCACTTCATCCGATGAACCCGGTGTCAGTCGCACCAAAATATGAGAAGCACGGCGTTTTTCAGGTGTTCCAAATTCTGATTCGCGCTCAGTATATGCTTGCTCAACCTCAGCATCACTGACTTCAATTGCATCCAATAAATCAGCTTTGTTAATGTCCACAATTTGCACATCAACTTTTAATGGTGATTGATATAACGAAGCATGTGTATCATACCAGTCATGCGCTTCATCATCGCTCACTTCGATTGCAGCCTTTAAGTTTTCAGGATCAACAATCAATGCGCTTAGAACACGTTTTTCAAAGTTGGCTTGAAAGCGTGCTTTCACTTCAGTATCAGATACCACAACCGATGATGAAATGGCATTTTGTAGCGTATCAATCATGATATTTTGACGCAGATAATTTTCATAGTCCCGTGGCGAAACAAAACCCATCTGCCGAATCAATGCTTGGTAACGTGCTTGGCTAAACCCTTTACCTTCTTCGATAAATTGCGGTGTGGTTTGCACAGTTGCCGCCACAGCTTGGTCAGGTGTTACCAAACCCAAATGATCGGCTTCCATCAACATCAATTTACGGTTAATCATGGTTTGAATGGTTTCATTTTTTACACCCAAACGCTCAGCAAGTTCTTTGGTGAATTGTTCGCCAAGCATATTGGCATAATTGGCAAGTTGACGTTGATAGGTGACAGAAAACTCAACATCATAAATGGCTTCACCATCAATCTCAGCCACCGCTTCAACTTGATTGCCTGTGAAATAATCACCAATTCCCCAAAGGGCAAAAGATAAAATGATGGCACCAAGGATAACCTTAGCAATCCAACCTTGTGTATGTTTACGCATGGATTCAAGCATGAAAAACCTCAAAGAAACTTATGAATTAGAAGCGGCAGAGTAGTGAAACCGCCTCTATTCCGCAAGACAATTCAATCATCAAGCCTGATTTAGCGGTGTTGCTTTTTCCCGCCATGTTTCAACAAATGATTGGGCACTTTCGCTCCCAAAGCTCTTTTCTTTTCAAGCTTCTTGCGCTGTGCATCTTTGAGCGACATACCCAAATGTGCTTCGCCTCGCGCTTTTGCCAGTTGTTCTTGTTTGTGGCGCTCTTCCAATCGCCTTTGTTTTTCAGGGGTCAACACATCATGGCATCTGTCACAGCACACACCCTCACGAAAATATTCCGATTCCCTATCTTTAGCACTAAGCGGCCAGCGGCAGCCGCGGCAAAGCTGGTATTCACCTTGATTTAAACCATGTTTGACGGCTGTTCTGTCATCAAAAACAAAACACTCACCTTCCCATAGGCTTTCTTCTTCAGGCACTTCTTCCAAGTATTTGAGAATACCGCCTTTCAGGTGAAACACCTCTTCATAACCCTGCTGCAACATAAATGACGATGCTTTTTCGCAGCGTATGCCACCTGTGCAAAACATGGCGACTTTTTTATGTTTTTTGGGGTCACAGTTTTTCTCAACGTATTCAGGAAACTCGCGGAAAGTATCGGTTTTGGGGTCAATCGCGCCTTTGAATGTACCGATTTCATATTCATAATCATTACGCGTGTCCAACACCAATACATCAGGGTCGGAAATAATCGCATTCCAATCTTTCGGGTTCACATACGTGCCCACACATACATTAGGATTCACCCCATCAATGCCCAACGTGACGATTTCTTTTTTCAATTTCACTTTCATGCGGTAAAAAGGTTTGTTGTCGGTGTATGATTCCTTGTGCTCCAAATCTTTAAGTCGCGCATCACTGTGCAAATAGGTTAACAAATCATCAATATCTTGGCGCGAACCCGCCACCGTGCCGTTGATACCTTCTGCCGCAAGAAGCAGCGAACCTTTGATGCCATGTCCATCGCAAAAAGCTTGTAAGGGTTCGCGCATGGCTTTGAAATCATCCAAAGCGGCAAAATGATATAATGCTGCAACAACAGTTTTCATCGTTTTAAACACCTAACCCATATTTTTAATACGGATAATGCTAACATGCCCAGTATTTATGTCTAAATTTGTTCACACTTATTGTGATACCCTTGTGATACTTTGTAGGCAATATTGCGCTTAGGAGGATAATTTATGCACCGTCTCACTTGCACAATGCTTTTAACTGCTTTGATTTTTCTGATGCCATTGATGACAAACTCAACCCTCGCCTACGCTGAAAATGCCAAAGTCGCACCTGAAATATCTGCCCAAACATGGCTAAATAGTAAACCTTTAACGCTTGCAGAACTCAAAGGCAAAGTGGTTTGGTCAAGTTTTGGACGTTTGGTTGCTACAACTGCAACAATGTCGAGCCTTATGTCAAAGCGTGGTACAAGACATACAAGGACAAAGGTTTGGAAGTGATTGCAGTGCATTCGCCTGAATTTAATTATGAAAAAAGTATCAAGAATGTGAAGAAATATATCCAACGTGAAGGTGTGACTTATCCCATCGCTATCGACAATGATTTTATGGCATGGCACAAATATCAAAATCGCGCATGGCCGACCATGTATTTAATT
>CAMZLX010000096.1 GCA_947311795.1 uncultured Zetaproteobacteria bacterium | reverse complement strand
CCTATGCTGGAGCGATGCCGCCACTCTATATCTGACATAGTGCCTCGTAATGACATCCAACGCGGTGTAAACGTCATATCCCAGTTGGGTGATGCTGCCCAGTAGATTGGCATATCCACCTGCAACCCACGTCTCGTACTGTTTGAAAAATGTGGTATCAACACACCCGACCGCCGTGTTAAAGCATGACTCCAATAAGGTGTGTAAAACACAGGAATACCGCCCCAAACAAAACGGGCATGGGTTGCCGAGAACTCACCCGCCTCATTATCTAGCTTTGCCGATGCTGCAACAATTTTCCATCCGCCTTCACCATCTGGGCATGTGGTATAAACCACATCTTCGCCTTCAAACGTTTCCAGATCAATTCGCTTTAGATGTTTTCCTGTTAACTTCTGCCCATCACGACCACTCACCGTTGCATCGACCAATTCTGCTGCATTTGAATCCACATCAAAACTGATATGTGATGCACGAACGTCAACATTGTTGGATACAAAATGCACATCACCATCTGCATGAATTTGCCCATAAGGGTCGCGCTGAATTTCATCAGCGGTAATTGCTCCCGCCGAAGCAAACGTCGGCAGAAGCAACACAAAGCTTAAAGCAATCCAAACAGGAATACTCAAAATCAACAGTTAAACGGGTTTCTTCGCAAAACCCAAATAGTTAACATTCAAGTCGTGGGATAGTGAGAACTGCCCTGATAACATCGCATAAATCATGCCCTGCATATCTTGTTCCACCAAACCTGCGCCACGCACAGCACCAACCATTTCTGATGGACGAATAAACTTACTGTACTGGTGCGTACCTTTTGGCAACCAGCCCATAATATATTCCGCACCAATGATGGCTTTCAAATAACACTCAGGAGTACGGTTGAGTGTAGCAAAAAAGAATAGCCCGCCGGGTTTGAGCATATCTGCACATGCAGCCACTGCACGTTTCACATCTGGCACATGTTCTAACACTTCCAAACACGTCACCACATCATACGTTTGCGCGTGCGTTTCCGCCCATGTTTCCGCATCATTTTCTTGATAGTTTACTTCGACACCTGATTGTTCAGCGTGAACAGAAGCCACGCTCAACGCTTTGGGGGAACGGTCAATGCCTGTGACATCTGCACCACGGCTTGCCATGCCTTCTGCAAGCAAACCACCACCGCAACCCACATCCAAGACTTTGGCTTGGCTCAAATCCACACGCTGTGCGATATAGTCCAAACGCAAAGGGTTAATTTGATGCAAGGGTTTAAAGCGACCATCAGGGTCCCACCACTCAGCGGCGATGGCTTCAAAACGCTTTATTTCTTCAGGGTCAACGTAAATGGATGTCATGCACAAATGATGGGTGGAAAGCCTAACATTGGCAAGCTTAGGCTATATATTTTGCTTCTTTAACCAGTTCAAAGTCTCGGCAATGGTTATAAATGAGCCCAAAACAAGGAAGCGACCCGCTTCATACTGGCTTATTTCATCATCCAAAACCTGCCTTATATGTACAAAATCAGACATCTCACCCGTGCGCGCAACAAGGCGTGAGGCATACGGCTCCAACTTATCCAATACCTCACTTAAATTCCTATCTTCTCGGGTGGCTACAAAAATCACATCAAACGCATCCATCTTAGCTAGTGCAGGTAATAGTGCTAAAACTGCATGTTCATTATGCGCTGCATCAAGAACAAACGTATGCTTTTTAAAAGTGTGCGTTTGCAACCGACCCTCTATTTCAAGCTTAGCCATTGCTTCTTTTGCAAGATGTGCATCAATCTGGTTTAAATATTTCGCCATTGCCATCACACCCGCATAAGCAAGCCCTGCGTTGATACGTTGATGTTGCCCAAGCATATGAAGCTCGCCTTCAAACAAGGGGGCTTCAATCGCACTTGAAACGGCATCTAAAACCTCTGCGACCTCAGCCACTTGCGGTGCGCTGATTTGAATAGAACATCCTTGAAATACAAATGCTTTCTCACTTGCGATTTCAGAGCGTGTGTTCCCCAACCAGCTTTGATGGTCCAAAGCAATAGGCGTAAGAAGCGCCATATCCGCTGCCACGGCTGTGGTTGCATCCAGTTTCGCCCCCACACCCGCTTCCAAAATCTCAACATCCACCTTTTGTTGAGAAAAACATAAAAGCGCAAGCACTGTCGCCGTCTCAAAATAAGATGTGCCCACCTCAAGCGCAAGCGGCATCACTTCAGCCATCAATGATAATAGTTCTGCATCCGCAATCGGCTCACCATTAACCCGAATTCGCTCGTGAAAGGTTAAAATATGAGGGGATGTGTATAAACCAACGCGCAACCCATTAACCTGTAATGCTGCCGCTAAAAAGTTTGCCGTCGAACCCTTACCATTGGTGCCTGCAATACGAACGCGAAACTTAGGTTTGGAAAATTCAAAGCCCTTGAACTTCAAACGTTGGATAAGCTTTTGTATCCGAGCATGACCCGGTTTGTAATCCCTATCAGCGCTGGGCGCACCCAAAGCATTCAGCCAAGCCTCAATATCTTGAGGTTTTTCTTGCATGCTCATTTGAAAAGAAAAACTTTAGTTGGGTTGGCGATATGAGCGTGACATCAAATGTTCAAATATTGTTTTGAGATAATCACGTTGATTGCGTCTGTCCACCACATCATCAACCAAACCATGCTCAAGCAAAAACCCAGCCCTTTGAAAACCTTCTGGCAACTCTTCTCCCACAGTTTCTTTAATCACGCGTGGGCCAGCAAAACCAATCAATGCGCCAGGTTCTGCAATAATCACATCACCAAGCCATGCCACCGATGCAGATACACCACCCATAGTTGGGTCTGTCAAAAGGCAAACAAAAGGAAGCTTAGCTTCATTCAAACGGTTCGCCACAGACGATGTTTTTGCCATTTGCATCAAGGATAAAATACCCTCTTGCATACGCGCTCCACCAGATGCTGTGACCAAAAGATAAGGGCACTGGCGCTCAATCGCACGTTCCATACCCAATACAATTTTTTCGCCTACTACAGAACCCATGCTTCCACCCATGTAAGCAAATTCAAACATGGTTACTGATGTTGTCATACCTTTAATATCGCCAAAATAATTGTGTGCCGCATCATTCTTGCCTGCTTTTTTATTCGCGGCTTTCAAGCGGTCAGTGTAGCGTTTCTGGTCTTTAAATTGTAAAGGGTCTTGCGATGTTAAATGGGTGTCCAATTCTTCAAATGTGTCTTCATCAAAAAGAAATTCTGCGCGTTGCGCTGCAGGAATGCGTAGATGTTGGTTACATTTCGGGCAGACCATTTCCGAACGTGCCAATTCTTTATTGTATAATGTTTCTGCACAACCCGGACATTTAATCCACAAACCATCAGGTGTATTATCCGCTTCACCACCCATGATACTTTTAGGTCGTTCAATCAACCGTGTTAACCAACTCATAATATTGTCCTTAACTGCAAACTTTTATGCTTCAATGACCAATTCGTCAACTTGCGTCAACATGCGTAAGTGCGGGATATTTTCTGCTTCAACTTCTGATGCCATTTCCGTCAACACTTCAGGCTTCATATGGTACAAATAAATAGCAACTTCGCCAAGTTTATCCAGTTTTTTTAACTCTTGCGCCATACCCTTGGGCGTTAAGTGACCACTAATGTTTGCCAAATGTTTACGATTATTAGGAAAAGAGCAATCAATAATCACTGCTTTAAGGTTGGGCTGCTGATTCGCAATTTCCCAAATTCTGTCCGTGTGCCCAGTATCTGCTGTAAAAATAGCTTGTGCGCCACCTTGATTAAGCAAAAATCCTGTACATGGCACGGGGTGTTCCACTTCAATCGGCATGATTTCCAAATCACCAACTGTAAGTACATCTTCAGCCTCAAAACTTTGCATATTCAAAATAGCATCGGAAGCTGTTGGAATCTTAGTGAAATCTGGCCAAACAATATTATTTAAGAAATGTTTGGATAAGGTATCTAAATTATCTTGCAAGCTATGAATGGTAATCGCACAAGTTTCTTTATCATTAGTGAGTCGTTTCAGTGAGCGGTTATCTGCCAAGAATGCAATATCCTTGATATGATCAAGGTGGGTATGAGATAAAAAGATGTGTTTAATCTGGCTTTGTTCTTCCAAAGTTAGCACTTCCGTGGGTGAGCCCGCATCAAGCAAGACTGTGTCATTCACTAAAAAAGAGGTCAGGTGGAAGCCCAAAAGCTGGCCACCATAACACCCTAAAACACGTATCTTCATGCACTCTCCCCAAGTTGAAACACAACTATACCTACCACTTCATCGCTTGTACCATCGCAGATGCACTTGATGTAAGCGCGCATAGCATAGCATCATCATCATCAATATTCGATGTGATTTGGCTCACAAAATGACTGCCAACCACAACGCCATCCGCAAATGTTGCAATACTTTCTGCTTGAGCAGGTGTTTTAACACCGAACCCCACGCATATAGGTAGTTTAGTGTATTGGCGGATTAAAGACAACTTATCTTGAATGCCTTTTACTTCACCCATCTCAGCACCCGTAATACCCGCAAGCGAAACATAATAAATAAAACCCTGTGCAATGCTTGCTGCCAACGCAATGCGTTGCTCAGTTGATGTTGGTGCAAGCAACATAATCTGGCTTAAACCATGGGTTTGAAATATCTTAGCACAAATGCCACTTTCCTCAGCAGGAATGTCCACCAACAACACACCATCAACGCCTGAATCTCTCGCTTGTTTTGCAAATACTTCAAAACCCATGGTGTAGGGCACATTTGCATAACCCATCAAAACAATACCTATCTCGGGTTTAAGTTGCCTAACTTTTTGAGCAATCAAAAACACATCCTTAATCTTTGTACCAGCTTGCAAAGCGCGCTCACTCGCCGCTTGAATCACAGGACCGTCCGCAGCAGGGTCTGAAAAAGGCATGCCGATTTCGATAATATCAACCTGTTCCGCCAACGCACAAATCAACTGCTCGGAAGTCGCTATACTTGGGTCACCTGCGGTTAAATATCCAACCAATGCTGCACGATTCTCTTTTGTACAACGTGCGAAAACATGGGAAAGCTGATTACTCATCTTTAGCCCCCACATCAAAGCCAAATTTATCCATCACCGTATTCAAGTCTTTATCACCGCGACCTGAAAGATTGATGAGCACAATTTCTTCGGGTTTCATGCTTGAAGCAATGCGTATTCCAGCTGCCAGTGCATGACTGGATTCCAATGCAGGGATAATTCCCTCAGCTTTGGTAAGCATCTCAAATGCTTCCAGCGCTTCATCATCCGTTGCACTATCCAAATCAAGTCGCCCAACATCCATCATGTGCGCAAGCTCTGGGCCAACACCTGGGTAATCCAGACCTGCTGAGATACTATGCGCATCTGCTGAGATTTGTCCTTCTTCATCATCCAACACATAACTCAAACTACCGTGAATGATTCCTGGTTGTCCTTTGGCAAGCGATGCTGCGTGCTCTCCAGTCTCAAGCCCATGACCACCCGCTTCAACCGCGACAAGCTTAACGCTTTCATCATCCCACAAGGGGTGCAACAAACCCATAGCATTGGAGCCACCGCCCACACATGCCACGGCAACGTCAGGAAGCCTGCCTGCTTGCTCCAAACATTGTTTACGTGCTTCTTGACCAATCACCGTATGAAACTGGCGTACCATCAAAGGAAACGGATGAGGACCTGCCGCAGTACCAAAGATATAATATGTATCCTCACAGGATGCCACCCACACGCGCAAAGCTTCATTCACAGCATCTTTAAGTGTGCCTGTTCCCGAATCCACGGCAATAACATTCGCCCCCAGCAATTTCATACGGAATACATTGGGGGCTTGCCTGCGAATATCTTCTTTGCCCATATAAATATCGCATTGCATATTAAACATCGCAGCTACGGTTGCCGTGGCAACCCCATGCTGACCAGCGCCTGTTTCAGCAATCACTTTCTTTTTACCCATGCGCCTTGCCAACAAAGCTTGGCCAATCGTGTTGTTCACCTTATGTGCACCTGTATGGTTCAAATCTTCGCGTTTAAGATAAATTTGCGCACCACCAACCGCATGCGTAAGTTGTTTCGCATGATAAAGCGGGGTCATCCGACCAACATAATTTTTGAGTAAGTCCAAACGCTCAACATGAAACGCTGGGTCAGCCCAAGCTTCAAAAAAAGCATCTTCAATCTCTTTAAGTGGTTGCATCAATGTTTCTGCTGCAAAGCGTCCACCATACTTACCAAAATGCCCACCTTCATCCGGTGCATGTTTAATTTCTAAATCATAATCCATCAATGGAATTTCTCACATAGTGTTATCATTTTTTGTTTGTCTTTAATGCCTTTGGCAGACTCAACACCCGAAGAAACATCCAAAGCATATAAACCTTCAACCCGCATTGCCGCATCAATATTTGTCATGTTAATGCCACCAGCAAGAATAACAGGGTAATCGTGTGCCAAATTATCTAAAACAGACCAATCAAAACTTTGCCCAGTACCACCGTAAACATCTTGAGGCGCCTTGGCATCCAACAAAACAGGACATTCAAATTGGTGAATATTATCTAAATCTTCAACACTAGAAATCGCCACAGCTTTCACCACTTGTCTTTGTTGTTGTTTACAAAATTCGGGTTCTTCATTGCCATGAAGTTGAATGGTATCCATTGGGCATACCGCAAGCGTATCATCAATATCTTGCTGGGTTGGATTCACAAATAAACCGACAGTTGTCATGAAAGGGGGGAGTGTTTGGATAATCTTTGCCGCACTGTCTGCCGTGATATAGCGTGGCGACTTTTTGTAAAACACAAACCCTATCGCATCCACGCCAAGCGATGATGCAAGTAGTGCATCTTCAAGACGTGTGATGCCGCAAACTTTAAGCCGTAAACATTTGTTCTTTGTTTCTAACATCGGCTTAGTGTAAAAAGAATGGGTAAACAAGCAACAGCCACCATAAAAAAAGGTCGCCATTGGCGACCTTTAATATGAATCAATGTAAGTTGGCGTAACTTACGGTTTACGTTTTTTCAGCAAACGTAAACGTGCTGCCATCATTGCGATTTCAGCTTCAGCTGCAGCAAAATCAACATCATCCTTTTTCGACGCAAGCAACTCTTGCGCTTTACGTTGCGCTTCAATGATTTCAGCTTCATCCATGTCAGCGGCGCGTTCCGCAGTATCAGCTAGAATCGTTACTTTATCAGGCTGAACTTCCATAAAACCACCAGACACAAACACTTCATCCACGTCATCACCATTGGTAATAATTAGTTCACCAAGTTTAAGTGATGTGAGCAAAGCATTGTGCTTAGGCATAATACCTAGCTCACCTTCAGAACCAGGGGCAAGAAGCATGGTGGCTTCACCTGAATAAACTTCGCGCTCAGCCGTAGCAACTAAAACTTGCATACTAGACATAATAGTTAACCTTTAGCCTGCATTTTTTCAGCTTTAGCAACTGCATCCTCAATGGATCCAACCATGTAGAATGCTTGCTCAGGAATATGGTCATAATCACCAGCCAAAATACCTTTAAAGCCTTTGATGGTTTCATCTTTCTTCGCATATACGCCAGGTGCACCAGTGAAGATTTCAGCAACTGTGAAAGGTTGAGATAAGAATCGTTGCAATTTACGTGCGCGGTTTACTGACAACTTGTCTTCATCAGACAACTCATCCATACCCAAAATAGCAATAATATCTTGAAGCTCTTTATAACGTTGCAATGTACGTTGAACACCTTGCGCAACTTCATAATGCTCAATACCAACAATTTTAGGGTCAAGCTGACGTGATGTTGAATCCAATGGATCAACCGCTGGATAAATACCAAGCTCTGCAATTTGACGCGACAATACGATTGTAGAGTCCAAGTGTGCAAATGTTGTTGCTGGTGCAGGATCGGTCAAGTCATCCGCAGGTACGTAAACAGCTTGCACTGATGTAATTGAACCTGTTTTGGTTGATGCAATACGCTCTTGCAAGCGACCCATTTCTTCAGCCAATGTTGGTTGGTAACCCACCGCTGAAGGCATACGACCCAATAGTGCAGATACTTCAACACCCGCAAGTGAATAACGATAAATATTATCAATAAAAATAAGAACATCTTTACCTTGGTCGCGGAAGTATTCCGCCATCGTTAGTCCTGTCAAAGCAACACGAAGACGGTTGCCTGGAGGTTCATTCATTTGTCCATAAACCAACGCCACTTTATCAAGTACGTTTGATTCTTTCATTTCGTAGTAAAAATCGTTGCCTTCACGCGTACGCTCACCAACACCAGTAAACACAGAGAAACCACCATGACCTGTTGCGATGTTGTTAATCAATTCCATCATGTTTACGGTTTTACCAACACCCGCACCACCAAATAGACCAACTTTACCACCTTTGGCAATCGGAGCCATAAGGTCAATCACTTTAATCCCTGTTTCAAGAATGTCATTGGCAGGAGCCAACTCATCAAAGGCAGGTGCTGCACGATGAATTTCCCAAGTCTCGTCCGATTTAACTTCCGCGCCTTCAAAGTCAATACCTTCACCTAGCACGTTCATGATACGACCGAGAGTCGCCTCACCAACTGGTACTTTGATTCCTGCGCCCGTGTCATCAACTTCTAGCCCGCGTTTAAGGCCATCTGTTGCACCCATGGCAACTGTACGTACAACATTATCTCCGATATGCTGTTGTACCTCCAGCGTCAAATGGACATCTTTAAGTTTTAATGCGTTATAAATCGCTGGCAGTTCACCAGCTGGAAAACGAACATCAACCACAGGGCCTACGATTTGTACAATTGTTCCTACACTCATTGAATATCTCCTAATTGACTACGCAGCAGCTGCGCCAGCACTAATTTCAGCAAGTTCTTGTGTGATTGCTGCTTGGCGTGCTTTGTTATAAGTAATTTGCAAATCAGATATAATATCGATTGCGTTATCGGTCGCAGATTTCATTGCAACCATTCGTGCCGATTGTTCACAAGCTTTGTTTTCCAATACGCCTTGATAAACAATAGTTTCGATGTAACGACGGAATAAACCATCGAGAACTTCTTTACTGTCTGGCTCATAAAGATAATCCCAATAACCAGCACGGTCATCGGCTTCAGGTTCAGGGCAAGGAAGCAAACGAACTTCAGTTGGTGTTTGTGTCATCGTGTTCACAAATGTATTGTAAACCAAACGCACTTCATCGTAGTCACCATCCAAATATTTTTGAATAGCAAGGCTGACCACACCAATAATTTCATCAAGTTTTGGCGCATCGTTAATATCTTCAGCGCTAGCTGCAAGAGGCGCTACGCGTTTCATGAATAAACCCGCACGACGACCAATCGACAATACTTCAATTTCTGTCGTTTCCTTAATTTTCTTCAGGCTAGCCATGGCATGTTTAAATACATTCGTATTCAAGCCACCACATAACCCTTTATCAGAAGAAATAACAATATATGCCACACGCTTCACTTCATCCCGTTTTACCATGAACGGGTGATGATATTCAGGATGTGATTGCATCAAGTTTGCAACCACAGTGTTAATACCATCAGCATAAGCACGGGATGCCGTTACAGCTTCTTGCGCTTTACGCATTTTACTCGCCGCAACCATTTCCATGGCCTTAGTGATTTTAGACGTGTTTTGCGTGGCTTTAATTTGCCCGCGGATTTCCTTAGCAGATGCCATAAGATAACCCCTTAGTAAGTGCCAGTCTCTTTAAAGTCAGCAACTGCTTTCTTTAAAGTATCTGTAACGTCATCACTAAGTTCAGGTTTATCATTCAAACTCTTGATAAAGTCACCATGATTAGAGCCCAAGTAAGTGATGTATGCTTTTTCAAAGTCCACAACTTTATCAACATCAACATCATCCAAATCGCCGTTATTTAGTGCGAATAAAACAGCTGTCATTTCAGCAACGGATTGCGGTGAGTTCTCATCTTGTTTCAATACTTCAACACCACGCTTACCACGCTCAATTTGAGCACGTGTCGCTTCATCAAGGTCAGATGCAAACTGTGCAAATGCCGCAAGTTCGCGGTACTGCGCTAAGTCAAGCCTGAGACCACCACCAACTTTTTTCATCGCTTTGGTTTGCGCTGCACCACCCACACGGGATACAGACAAACCTGCGTTAATTGCAGGACGCTGCCCCGAGTTAAACATTGAAGTTTCCAAGAAAATTTGACCATCTGTAATTGAAATTACGTTGGTCGGTACGAATGCAGACACATCGCCCTCTTGTGTTTCAATCACTGGAAGTGATGTCAACGAACCTGTTTTACCTTTCACTTCACCATTGGTGAATTTTTCAACATATGCTTCATCAACACGTGATGCGCGTTCCAGCAAACGAGAGTGAATGTAGAATACATCACCTGGATATGCTTCACGACCTGGAGGACGGCGAAGAATCAATGAAATTTGACGGTAAGCCCAAGCCTGTTTGGTCAAATCGTCATAAATAATAAGTGCATCTTCACCACGATCACGGAAATACTCACCCATCGTGCAACCAGAATAGGGTGCGATAAACTGTAAGGCCGCCGCTTCAGAAGCACTTGCAGCCACAACAATTGTATGATCCAAGGCATCATGCTCTTTCAATGTACGGACAATATTTGCAACTGTTGCAGCTTTTTGACCAACGGCTACATAAATACACGTTACACCTGAATCTTTTTGATTGATAATTGTATCAATTGCAATTGCTGTTTTACCTGTTTGACGGTCACCAATAATAAGCTCACGTTGACCACGCCCTACAGGAACCATGGAGTCAATCGCCTTGATGCCTGTTTGCAAAGGCTGATCAACTGATTTACGCTCAATTACACCCGGCGCAATCTTCTCGACAGCATCAAAACCATCATTATCAACCGGACCCTTACCATCAATAGGCTCACCAAGTGCATTCAAAACACGCCCTTTTAACCCAGGTCCTACAGGAACTTCGAAAATACGACCCGTGCATTTAACTTCATCACCTTCGGCTAAATGTGTGTATTCGCCGAAAATTACAGCGCCCACACTGTCTTGCTCAAGGTTCAGTACCATGCCAAGTGTGTCGCCCGGGAATTCAAGCATTTCACCAGCCATCGCACCAGCCAATCCGTGAATCAGTGCAACACCATCACCAACTGAAATCAAACGGCCTACATTTGCATCACTTGCGCCGGCTTCAAAACCTTTGATTTGTTCTTTAATAATCGAACTAATTTCTGCTGTATCAAGTTTCATAATCTCAATATCCTCTGTATCTAATCAGACCGACAATGCACGTTTCAAACCGTTTAAACGGCCACGTACAGAGTGATCTATTTGGCGATCGCCAATGTTTAAAATAATACCACCAATAATCGAAGCATCCTGATGAACACTAAGTTCAACTTGTTTACCTATACCCGAACTGATGGCATCTTTCAATTTACCAGCGAGCCCTGCATCCAAATCACCTGCAACAGTCACATTTACCATGACCTGTGCATTGGCTTCGCGAACCAACTTATCAAGCATTTCAGAAATACTTGGCAACAAAGTCGCTTTATTCCGTGATGCCAAAAGTGTTACCAAACGCAACACATGTTCTTCATTCACAGTTGCCGCTTTCAACACAGTACTAGCGCGATTTTCCGCTGTAATTTGCGTATTCATCAATAGCGCTTTGGCATCGGTATTCGAAGCAACCTGAGCAACTTTATTCACATCAGCAGTCACATCCTTGCCATCCTGATAAAGCTCAAATAATGCAACCGCGTAGCGGCGTGCTATTGCTGTTTCATCACTCACGCTGACACTCCGTCTGCAACAACTTTCTCAATAAGAGCAGTGTGTTTACTTGCATCAAGTTCAGTTTCCACGATTTTCTCAGCTGCTAAAATCGCCAAAGAAGCAACTTCTTTATGCAACTCAAGACGTACACGTCCTGCTTCCGCTTCGGCTTCTTCTTTCGCACTTTGAACAATAAGCTCACCATCGTGACGTGCTTTGGCTACAGATTCCTCAGCAACCTCTAGGGCACGACGCTCAGCAGCTGATACAATTTCTTGTGCCTTTTGCTTCGCTTCTTCGATTTGCGCCTTCACTTCTGCTTCCGCTTCTGCTTGTGCACTTTTACCAGCTTCTGCTGCTGCAAGACCGTCCGCAATTTTTTGCGTACGTGCTGCCATCGCATCATTCAAAGGTTGATAAAGAAGTTTACCCAACAAAACTACCATCGTTAAGAAAACGACCATTTGTCCAACTAATGTTAAGTCTACACTCATTACCTTACCCCTTTAAAATTCTTAATCGTTCGTCAATTAGCCCAAGAATGGGTTAGCAAATACGAACCAAAGTGCGAATGCCATAATAATGAACGGGAAAGATTCCATCAAACCTGCGAAAATAAACATGTTAAATACCAATGTTGGGCGCATTTCAGGTTGACGAGAAATACCTTCCATCGTTTTAGCGCAAATCAAGCCCCAAGCAATCGCAGAACCCAGACCTGCAGCTGCCAAAATAATCCCAACAGCAATTGCTGTCGCAGCGGTGATTAATGATACATCCATTTCCATTTTACTACTCCTTAGTTTTACTACTTTTTTTAAAAATATCGCTTTGCGATTAGTGCTCTACTGGCTGGTGCGTCATAGATAGATACACCACCGTAAGAGTCATAAAGATAAAGGCCTGAAGCAAGCCAATAAACATGTGGAAGAATGACCAGCCCAAGGCAATAACGAAACCTAAAATTTCACCAATAATGCCACCGACACTCATCAAGCCATCTACCGAATCTGAGAACAACAAGAATGCGATCAGCAAGAAAATAACCTCACCCGCAAACATATTACCAAACAACCGGAACGAAAGACTTAAGGGCTTAGCAACCTCTTCAACAATTTTCAAAACTAAATTAATAGGCATAACAATGGGTTTTGCCCACATAGGAACCAAACTTGTAAATGGCTCATTCACCATATCTTTCAAGAAGTGCAATGGCTTAAGCTTAAGTTCATAATAAAGCGTCATGGCAAAAACAGATAACGCCATTGCCATAGGCAAGTTTAAATCATTGGT
Source organism: uncultured Zetaproteobacteria bacterium (assembly GCA_947311795.1). Classification (GTDB taxonomy): domain Bacteria; phylum Pseudomonadota; class Zetaproteobacteria; order Mariprofundales; family Mariprofundaceae; genus Ghiorsea. Next base: position 1,414 of record CAMZLX010000096.1, on the reverse strand, counting down.
CGGCACAGGACGGAATGCTGGCGCACCAAATGAGTGCGCAATATGCCCGATCAAGTATGCCGGCAAAATATCAATCGTATTGCAAAGGAAGATAAAAACAAAAATAGTGAATGCTAGTGGTGCCATCCATGGATTATGAACAGCGAAGTTATTGTCTACAGTCTCATTGATAAAATCAACAATTGTTTCAATGAAGTTTTGTGCGCCGGTCGGGGCGCCTTCCGTAATTTTACCGCGCAACCAAAGCGCGAAACCAATCAAAGATAAAGCAATAATACTGGTCATAATCATAGTATCCAGATGAATCTGCATAAATGGATTATTATCATCAAATTTATAAGTCCAGTATTCTAAGTGGTCTGCAATGGTAGCACCATGCTCTTCAGCGTGACCTTCCATTAGCTCTTGTTCAACATGTCCGTGTTCAGCCAAGACCATCTCCCTTCATATTCTTATATACAAACATCAAACTTATGACATACATTGTAGCATACGCAACAAGCATGCCCACAATAACTGCAAAAGGATGCAAGGACAAAATATATATCCCAATCGCTAGCGCCAACAAAAAAAAAGCAAATCTAAAGCCCGCTGCTTTAAGCATTTGCACCTTGTCTTCACCAGCCTTATGCACACTTTTATGAACATGCCATGTTGACAGCACTACAGTCAAACCACCAAATAACACGCCCAACCAAGGCTTTGCAAAAGAGAGCACAACAACAGCCACAATCAACACAACAATCAACTGGCTTATCAAGACTGAACGCACATTAAAGCTTTGTTCAGATCGTGCATCAAACATAGGAACAACCTTCATATAAAAAAGAGCTCCCCCTCTTTTGCGATGCGATTTCTAACAGAAATGAAAAGAAAAAACAATCATTGTTTTTAATGTATGAAAAAAAGCGGTTATCACCACCCTTTTTCTTTTTGTTTATTGCATATTAAGTTAAAAGTCTACTCCAATAGCTAATGCAGCGGCAGCGTACGCAGGAACCTTTTTCCCATCAAGCATAACCTTTTTGCTCGAAACAGCTGCAGCCAAGTCAATTCGTGCTGCCCACAAATTCAGACCTAACCCAAAAGTTGGAACTAAACCTATATCCGTTTGTGCCATATTTTGGAATGCTCCTAGTCGCAATGCTAAAATATTCCATGCGTCCCACTCTACACCTACATTCCAATATTGTGATTCACTTGAGGCTACTGCTCCTTCATTCTTCGTTAAGTCTAACGCTGCTTCTATTGTCAAAGTATCTGAAGGAATCCAAGCAACACCTGCTTTAGCCTGCGGTTTTAATTCATACGTATAAGGTGTGTTGGCAAACGTACCTGCGCCCGAGTGTTCAAACTTGGGGGTGTTTAAGTTGCGAATCGTCAAGCCTACTTGCCAAGTTGGAATACGATACAT
>CAMZLX010000095.1 GCA_947311795.1 uncultured Zetaproteobacteria bacterium | reverse complement strand
TGCCTGCAAGGTCATTGGCAACGTTTGCGGGTAAATCAATGGTAATATTTGCGGTTGAGTTGGTTGGTGGGGTCACTGTAAAAGAATAAGATGAACCAGAACCAACGGTAAAACCAGATATGGTACCACCAGAGACAATAAAGTCCGCTTGGGCAACACCCAATACATTTTCATTAAAGCTGGCTGTCACGATAAACGCACCTGTTTGAATGCCTGATGGTGAAATGGACAAGGTTGCTGAGGGACGGATTGTATCGATGGGAACAGATGCTTGTGTTGCTGCGCTGTTTCCATTTCCCGCAGCATCAGCAGCTGTGTCGGCATATATATCAATAGTTACAGCAGTAGATGAGTTGGCAGCAGGGATAATATCAAAAGTGTAACTGGATGGCGATGTCACAGCAAAGTTTGTTGTTGTACCACCCGTCACCACGAAATCAGCCAAAGCAACACTGTATACATCCTCAGAATAATGCACGGTTACAGGGAATGTCGATGTTTGTATGCCTGTGGGTACAACGATACCGGTAATTGAAGGGGCAACTGTGTCGACAGCAACAACGGCTTGTATGGAGGCGCTATTACCCGACACACCTGCAAAAGCGGCATTGGCTAAAACATCAATGGTGATGTTTGCAGTTGAATTTGTGGCTGGTGTGATGTCAAAGGTATAGTTGGCACCCGTGCCTACGAGATTATTTGTTGAACCACCCGTCACTTGAATGCCGGCAAGCGATAGCCCAGTGACAGGTTTTGAGAATTGCAAAGGCACGGTGAATTTCTTGTTTTGCACGCCTAGTGGAGGGGTGATGGTAACGCTAGGGTTTAATGTGTTGATAGCGACAGACAACTGAAGTGCCTCAGTATTGTCATTGCCGGCAACGTCAGTAGTGGATCCAGCAGGCAAGTCAATCGTGACAGGAATATTTGAATTTGTGGTTGGTGTAATTTTTAAAGTATAAGCAGTTCCAGAGCCTGTAAGGTTGGAAGCTGAGCCATTGCTAACCGTGAAATTTGAAGCAGCAAGTCCTACTACAACAGGTTCACTAAAGGATACATTCACGTAAAAGATACCTGATTGTATGCCTGTTGGGGGGGCGAGGGTTACAGTGGGAGGAATGGTATCAATGGGTGTTACGGTTTGTGTGGCTAAGGTGTTCAAGTTACCAGCTGCATCAATGGCTATATTGGCAGGTAAAGCGACTGTGACGCTGACGGATGAGTTGAGCGTTGGTTCAATATCGAATGTATATGTTGTGCTAGGACCAGAGGCAGGAAGAAGGTTTGAGCTTGTGCCCCCCACAATAGCAAAGTCAGTTAATGCCAAACCTGTTACGGGTTCTGTGAACGTTACAGTCACTTGGAATAGGCTTGATCGCACAGTGGATGGTGCTGAAATGGACACGCTTGGCGATATGGTATCAACGGGGGTGATGGCTTGCGTGGCAGCCGCATTTCCATTGCCTGCGGCATCAAATATGGTGTTGGCAGCAAAGTCGATAGTGACAGGAACACTTGAGTTGGATGTTGGTTTGATATCAAAAGTGTATATTGCACCCGAACCCGTGAAATTAAACGCATTGCCGCCAACGATTGTAAAGTTGGGTAAAGATACACCTGTCACAGCTTCAGAAAAAGTTACGGTAACCGGAAATGAACTGTTTTGTGTAGCAGATGGTGAGCTGATGGTTACTGTTGGTGCAATGGTATCAACAGGTGTCACAGCAGGTGTAGCAGCGGTATTGGGGTTGCTGGCAGCATCAACCACAGTGTTTGCGGCAAGGTTAATGGTCACACTTGTGGAGCCAGAGTTAGGTTTAATATTGAAGGTATAATGGGTAGATGATCCTTGTAGGCTTCCTGCCGTTGCCGAGCCTCCCGCGATTGTGAAATCAGCCAGCGTTAAGCCTGTAATGGGCTTAGAAAAATCGACAGAGACATTGAATGGATTATTTTGAACAGATGTTGGTGCAGTAATGATAACTGTTGGTACGCTTCCATCTATGGGGGTTAGCGCTTGTGGTGCGGGGGTGTTGGCATTGCCTGCTGAATCAACAGCGGTGTTAGCAGCAATATCAAAGCTAACTGTGCTTGCGCCAGAAGCAGGGGTGACATCCAAAGTGTAGCGTGAGCCGGAGACAGCAGTCAGGTTTGCACCTGTTCCGTTGGTGATGATAACATCGGATGAAGTGAATCCTGAGACGATTTCAGAAAAAACAATATCAATGCTAAATGTGCCTGTTTGAGGTGATGTGGGGGCAGCGATATACACGGAGGGGATAATGGTATCAATGGGTACAACCTTCTGAGGAACAATAAGGTTTCCATTGTTTCCTGCATTAAAAGCAGCGTTTGCAGGTAAATCAATAGTAACATCCGAAACAGAATTAGTATTAAGTATAATGTTAAACGTATACGATGTGTTTGAGCCAGCAAAGTTATTAGGTGTTCCGCCAGAGATAATAAAGTCAGACAATGATAAACCAGTTACAGGCTCAGAAAATGATACAGACACTGGGAAACTTGAGGACTGTACAGTTTGCGGTGCGCTGATGATTACGCTGGGTACAAAGGTGTTTATCTGGACTGTTGTCGAACTCGCAGCGAGACTAGGATTTCCAGAAGCATCTTGGGCGGCGTTTGCAGGTATAATAATAGTAATGTCAGCGGTGGAAAGAGCGGGTGGTGTGATGTCAAAGGTGTATGCCGTACCTGAGCCCGAGAAGTTTGAGGTGTTTCCGCCCGTAACGCTAATGTCAGAAAGCGCTAAACCTAATACAGGTTCTGAGAATATAATAGCAACCTGAAAAGTGCTGTTTTGAATTGTTTGAGGGGCTAGGATGAAAGCATTTGGCGACAGGGTGTCTTGCGCACTGCTTAATGGGGTTGTATTGCTGTTCGCAGCAGTGTTGCTTCCTCCGCCATCTGGGGCGCAAGATGCTAGCAAAAGCGAAACTGCTAAAAATATAAACCGCATGGTTACCCCGTAACTTTTTATGCTGTATCTATTGTTTAGCTAAAAATAGACACCGCTAAAAGTTGTGCTGATTTAAATAATATAGATGGGTAATTTCCGCCTGTAAAGGAAGAAGGTGAAGTTTTTTTTATACAAGGTAAGTTTCGCTAAATTAAATTGTAAAGAGGTTATTTTGGGAAAGTCTGTGCATATTGTTTTATTTGAACCCGAAATTCCACCGAATACAGGTAATATCGCAAGGCTTTGTGCTTGCACGGGTAGTCAGTTGCATTTGGTGCATCCTTTGGGTTTCGATTTGTCGGAAAAGCAAGTGCGCAGGGCAGGTTTGGACTATTGGGAACACCTTGATGTGCAACAACACGACAATTGGGATGCGCTTAAAGTTTGGTTGCAAGATAATTTGCCGTGTGAGCCACGTTTATTTGGGCTAACCACCAAAACCAAACAAAGTTATTGGGATGTGTCGTATCAGCCGCATGATGTGTTGGTATTTGGCCCTGAAACACGTGGGCTTCCAGAGTCAATTCGCCTAGAAATAAACGCGCTGACCATTCCTATGCGCGATGATGCGCCTGTGCGCTCGCTTAACCTTGCCAATGCATGTTCTATTGTGGTTTATGAAGCGTTGCGCCAGTTGGATTCAAGGGATTCATAAATAAAAAACCGCATTGCTTTCTATTGTCAGACTTCCTGTTACTATGCGCCGCCTTTTGTGAAAAAAGCACAAAGGTTTTGAAGTTATTTTGAGGTTAAGACTATGTCCCGTAATTTAAGAAATATTGCCATTATTGCCCACGTTGACCACGGCAAAACAACACTTGTCGATGAGTTGCTCAAGCAATCAGGCACGTTGGATGACATGCGTGAAGATTTGGAAACATGCGTGATGGATTCCAATGATATTGAGAAAGAACGCGGGATTACCATTCTAGCGAAAAACACAGCAATTACATACAACGGTACGCACATTAACATCGTTGACACACCCGGCCATGCGGATTTTGGCGGCGAAGTAGAGCGTGTATTAAACATGGTGGATGGTGTTGTGCTTTTGGTAGATGCGGCTGAAGGCCCTATGCCACAAACGCGCTTTGTAACGGGTAAAGCCTTGGCACTTGGTTTGAAACCGATTGTGGTTGTGAACAAGGTTGACCGTGATGGTGCAGACCCAGATGCGGTTGTGGATAAAACATTCGATTTGTTTGCAGCATTGGGCGCAAGCGATGAGCAGCTAGAGTTTCCTGTGGTGTTTGCCTCTGCAAAGAACGGTTATGCCATGCTCGACCACACTGAAGAATCAGATAATATGACATGTTTGTTTGAAACCATTATGGAACATGTTGAACCGCCTAAAGGCGACCCAGAAGCAACCTTGCAAATGCTTGCAACGACTTTGGACTGGGATGAATATATTGGGCGTATCGTTGTTGGACGTATTGCCAACGGAACCATCAAATCAGGGCAGCAAGTGGGTGTGGTTCACGCAGACGGCTCGCAATCCAACTTTAAAGTGACCAAACTGCTTGGTTTCAAAGGTTTGGAGCGTGTTGAAGTGGATTCAGCCATGGCGGGCGACCTTGTTGCGGTTGCAGGTATTGAGCATATCAACATTGGTGAAACGATTACGGACAAAGATAATCCAAGCGCATTGCCTGTGATGACTGTGGATGCGCCAACATTGTCTATGGAATTGCATGTGAATAAATCACCGCTTGCTGGGCAAGAAGGTAAGTTTATCACCACACGTCAAATTCGTGACCGTTTGTTTAAAGAAATCCGTACCAATGTTGCGATGCGTGTGGAAGAAACAGATTCAGCCGATATTTATAAAGTGTCGGGTCGCGGCGAATTGCATATTGGTATTTTGCTTGAAAACATGCGCCGTGAAGGGTTTGAAATGGCGGTATCACGTCCAACGGTGATTGTGCGTGAAGAAAATGGCGTTAAACAAGAGCCTTATGAGCACGTAACCATCGATGTTGAGCAAGAGTATCAAGGTACAATCATTGAAAAGCTAGGTAAGCGTGGCGCAGAAATGACCAGCATGGAAACAGCGGATGATGGCATGACGCGCATTGAGTTTATGTGTCCAACTCGTGGTTTGATTGGTTACACTTCTGAATTTTTAACCGACACTCGTGGTACAGGCACGATGAACCATGTGTTCCATTCGTATGGTGAGTTTGTTGGTCAGCTTCCAGGCCGCTCCAATGGTGTTTTGATTGCCAATGGCTCAGGTGAAACAGTGTCTTTCGGTCTTTGGAAAATCCAAGAGCGTGGTAAACTGTTCATGGGTGCTGGCGTGAAAATCTATGAAGGTATGATTATTGGTATTCATAGCCGCGATTCGGATTTGGTGGTGAATGCAAGCCGTGAGAAAAAACTCACCAACGTTCGCGCATCAGGCACGGATGAAAAAGTGGACTTGGTTCCACCATTGAACTTATCTTTGGAGCGTGCGATTGAGTTTATTGCTGATGATGAGCTTGTTGAAATCACGCCGAAAAATATTCGTTTGCGTAAACGTATTCTTAACGAAACAGAACGTAAACGCACAACACCTAAGAAAGTTAAATAATTTTTCTTGATTCGATATTAAGGCTGCAAGTGGAAACATTTGCAGCCTTTTTTATGCTTTGCGCAAATTAAGTTGAAATCCATGCTTTCTAAATTGAGCGCACGCTTTATGCTTCGCTCATGACTTCGCATTCTGATTCGAGTAAGCCCGAGACAAACCTAGATGAACTAAGGCACGCTATTGATGCTGTGGATGATAAAGTGTTGCAGCTTATTTATGAGCGCGCAGCGCTTGCCGCTCAAGTGGGCGAACACAAAAAGAATCAACCTTCAAATACGCCGTTTTATGTGCCAAGCCGCGAGGCATCCATTATCCGTAGGCTTTTGGATAAGAACGGCGAAGATGCGGATAAAAATCACAGTACCCGCATCCCTGATGAAGCCATTCACGGTATTTTTCGTGAAATTATTGGTGCATGTTTAGCGCTTGAACATCCTATGACTATTGCTTATTTGGGGCCTGAAGGCACGTTCACGCATACCGCAGCAACCCGTCAATTTGGCTCATCCGTCAATTATATGGCATGTGCCAACTTGGAATTGGTTTTTGATGCGGTTGAATCAGGTCGGGCGACTTACGGACTCGTGCCTGTTGAAAATGCATTTGCAGGTGCCGTGACCCATACCTTGGATTTGTTTGCAGACTTCGAAAGAGATATTCATATCTGCGCTGAAGTGCAGCTATCCATTCATCATCATTTGTTTAGCCATGCTCAGAACCTTGAAGATATTAAGCTGGTGATTTCGCATCCACAACCTTTGGCGCAATGCCATGATTGGTTGCTTGAACATTTGCCCAATGCAACATTGATGGAAGCATCTTCCACAGTTCATGCCGCAAAAATGATTGAAGAAGCGCGTTTGGGTGAAGATTCAGGTCTGGATTGGCAACATGCAGCCGTGGTTGGTCCCTATACGATTGTGGATTATACAGAGCTTCCATTGCTTGAAAAAAACATTGAAGACCATCACGATAACCGCACACGTTTTTATGTGATTGGTCAGCATGATTCACCGTCATCGGGTGAAGATAAAACCGCCTTGGTGATTTCGACCAAAGATGAGCCGGGTGCATTGCACAAGTTAATTCAATCCTTTGCTCAGCGTGATATTGGTTTGACGCGAATTGAATCGCGCCCATCACGCAAAAAAGCGTGGGAATATGTCTTCTTTGTTGATATTTTGGGGCATAGGGATGATGTTAATGTGGCAGAAGCGATTGCTGAAATCCAAGCCCAAGATGGGGTAATGGTTAAAGTTTTGGGCTCTTGCCCTGTTTCACGGAAGCTTTAAATGGCAGTGGGCTGGTTGAAGCAGGCTGTTTCGCAGTCTGAATTTTTGCATCCTTACATTCCTGGTAAACCGATTACGCAAATGTTGCGTGAGTTGGGTTTATCTGACGCTGATATTGCCGCCAAAGTATCCAGTACCATCAAACTTGCATCCAATGAGAACCCTTATGGTATCCCGCCTAAAGCTTTAGCAGCGATTGTGGATGCAGCCAGTGAAGCACACCGTTATCCTGATGGTGATTG
>CAMZLX010000094.1 GCA_947311795.1 uncultured Zetaproteobacteria bacterium | reverse complement strand
CCTGCTTGCTGCATCAAAGGCCCTGCAATCCCAGCAATTTCAAGGCTTACGCCATCGGGTGTTTGCGCTTCCAACGCTTTAATCACCGCAGACGCATGTAAATCGCCAGAGGTTTCCCCTGCGGATATAAGAACACGATATGTTTTTGGATGCTTCACCATACTTGCAAGTCTATACAGCTTTTAAATTTTCACCAATATTGAACAGTGACAAATCATAAGCCTTAATAGTTTGTCATGTCGAGCGTAGCCGAGACATCTTTGAGATTCCTCCACTTCGGTCGGAATGACACAGCCCCTTTGTTAAGCTGCGCCTGAGTGCCTTGCGGCAAAAGGATAAAGCGCAGTAACACGCGCCCTTTTGCTGCAAGTAAGCGAAGGAAACAAGCAGCTTGTAAAGGGCAGCTTTTTGGTTCGTTTTTGGCTGCCCAAAAATGAACAAAGCCCTCAGTTAACTTCTTCTCTCTCCTTTATTATAATACTTGACAGGTTCGGGGGGGGGGGATTATGCGGGTTATACTATTATTCAAACTACATCTTAGGGGCATACATGAAACTTAAAGCACTTTTATTAATAACTCTCAGCACATTATTTCTCACGGCTTGTGCCAAAGTGCCGACTATCACAGTAGATGCTCACCGTGTCAGTACTGACTTACCAAATATAAAGGATATTTCTTTTGTTTTTAAAGACACATGGAACAGCAGTAATACTGTTGCGGATGCTACCGACAAAAGACGAACAACCTTTATTCTAAAGTTTATCACAAGTATGGAGGAATATTTCCCAACTGTCTTTGAACTAAATGGTATTAATGTCTCCACAACACGCATTAGCACGCTCACCAAGAAAGCAACTCACCTAAAAAATCATAAGTACATTATGGTTATTAACCCAAAATCTATTGTATCAAACAATAAGGGTGATATGCACTATACCATGCAGCTCAACCTATATAAAGTTGGAAGCACAAAACCTTTATGGGGTGGTGCTATCACATATCAACGGGAACGCTTTGTCGATTATGGATATATTCAATCAGGAAGGTACTTAGCTAAAAGAATCTTAGAAAAGCTAAACACCGACTCCCTCATTCGACCTAAATTGAAAGAAATTATCATGCCCCCAGAAAAAGAAAGTTAAGGTAACACTCAATGCTCTAAGCAGACCAACCAACAACCGCAACACCCAAACGACTCGCAGTATCTGCAAGTTTATCCTTTTCAATCAACAGCGTTTGCCCCGCTTCAATGCCGATTGCCGTGCAGCCTGCCGCTGCCATGGTTTCTAACGTGCCTACACCCATGGCTGGCACATCAAAGCGAGGGTCTTGGTTGGGTTTAGCGACTTTGACTACCGTAACATCCGACTTACCCAAGGCTCCACCGCGTTTGATGGCTTCATCTGTACCCTCAATGGCTTCAACCGCCAAAACAGCCTCATCTTTGACCACAATGGTCTGCCCAATATCCAAACCTGCGACGTGTTTCGCCTGAGGGAAACCAAACTTTATATCTTTAAGCATTTGCTCTGTGGGCTCTGGACCAAACAAGTGACCTTCACCTGCCAACAAATCACCTGCAAACTCCACTTGGGAGCGCACCGTTATCCCCTTGTCTTCCAAGGCTTTAACAATACCCAACATCAAGGAATCATCTTTTTTGTCTTTGGCTTGAAAGAGAATCTTCGCAGCCAATAAATCAGGCTTAAAATTACGAAACAAATGAATCTTTTGCACTTTTCCTGCAAAAATAAGGTCGGTAACTTCATGATTTTGCATGGTTTTAATCAGTTTCTTGATTTGCCCAACCGATACCCAAGTCACGCTATCAGCAATGACTTCAATATCTTTGGACGCTTCCTCTTGAATGGCTGCAACATGCACCAAATAGCCATTGTCTTTGAGGGTCTGGCAAAGTTCTAGGGGAAACGCACCGTAACCCGCAACCAAACCCATGGATTGAAGCTTAGGCATCCTTCTCTTTTTTGGAATGCATCATCACGCCGCGCTCACTGCCACGGACAAAAGCAATCAGTTCATCCACATAAGCATTGTTCAAAGCCAAAGCTTCGACTTCGGCTAAACGGTCTTTGAGTAAACCTGAACCCATAAATATAGTTTTGTAGGCTGTTTTAAGGGCACGAATATCATCATTACTCAAACCTTTGCGCTTCAAACCGACGGTATTCAAACCCGATAAACTCATGTGGTAACCACCACCTGCAATGGTAAACGGCGGCATGTCTTTCAGCACCGTGCATGTCGCACCAAGCATCACATTTTTGCCAATACGGCAGAATTGATGAACGGCAGACATTGCACCCACAATCGCACCATCATGGACTTCAACATGCCCTGCCAAAATCGCGCTGCATGCCAACACAATATTGCTACCAATTTGGCAATCGTGAGCCACATGGGTATAAGTTTGAAACAGGTTGTTATCACCGATTTTGGTGAGCATTCCGCCACCTTCTGTGCCTCGGTGTACGGTGACATACTCTCGAAAGGTATTGTTATCACCAATGATAACTTCGGATGGCTCATCATGAAATTTTAAGTCTTGCGGCTCTGCACCAATGCTGGAAAATGGAAAGAAACGGTTGTTTTGACCAATGGTGGTGCGCCCAGTGATAGACACATGCGACATCAATTCACAGCCATCACCCAAAGTTACATATTCATCTACCGTACAAAATGCACCAATACTTACACCCTTACCCAGCTTCGCCTTGAGCGAGACCACTGCGGAGGGGTGGATATTCGTATTCAAACTTTCGCTCACGCTTCGTCCTTAGGAAATACCGATGCCATCAAGGTTGCCGAACAAACCAGCTTGCCATCCACAAAAGCTTCACCCTTAAACTTATACATCGCACCACGCTTGCGCAGCACTGTAATATCAAAAATAATTTGGTCGCCAGGGCGCACAGGTTTACGAAACTTTGCACCATCAATGCCTGTGAAATACATCAAATATTCTTTACCATCATTCACAGATGATAAAGCCAATACGCCACCCACTTGTGCCATGGCTTCCACGATTAGCACGCCCGGCATAATCGGGTGACCTGGAAAATGGCCATTAAAATGGGGCTCATTGATGCTTACATTTTTAAGCGCTTTGATGGACTCATCTTCAGTAATTTCCAACACCCTATCCACCAGT
>CAMZLX010000093.1 GCA_947311795.1 uncultured Zetaproteobacteria bacterium | reverse complement strand
TGTATATCTTTTTTATCCCTGCCATGTCCATGCGTTTGCTTGCCGATGAATTGCATGATGGAACCTATGAATTATTAGCCACCATGCCTACACGAACCATAGACATTGTGTTGGGTAAATACGTAAGTTTGATGGGGCATATGACCTTATTGCTGGCACTCACATGGTTATACCCGCTTACTTTATCACTGTTGGGCAATGTGGATATGGGTACTGTATTCTCATCCTATTTGGCGGCATGGCTACTTGCCGCATCATTTTCTGCGATTGGTTTGTTTGCTTCATCCATCACCAACCATGCCATGATTGCATATATTGTCGGTTTGATATTGTTGTTGGTTGTGTTCTTGGTGGCGCAAGCCTCACCCACTTTGCCCATATTTTTACAAGATTGGATAACCTCCTTGGGTCCGATTCATCATTATCAAAACATGATGCGCGGCGTAGTATCCTTGGCGGATGTGATGTTATTTATCAGTATGACTGTGATATTTTTAAGCTTCACATGGTTTGCGCTTGAGCGCAGAAGGTGGCGTTAAGATGAAAGATTTACGCAGCCATATTCGCCGAAAAGCTTATTTGACACTCATATTTATTGTGGTGGTCAGTGGTTTGGTGTTTGCCATTGCTGATAGTGCGCATTTGCGCAGCGATTGGAGTGATAACCAAACGGCAAGTTTATCCGAATCCACCAAACAAGTGCTTGCAGCATTGGATGAGCCGATTCAAATCAAAGCATATTTCACGCAAGGTCTGCCGCAACCTTATGGGCAACTCAAACAGTTCGTGGAAGATACATTGCTCAATTATCGGGATGCATCCCATGGCAACTTAGGTTTTGAAATGATTAACCCTGAAGATGATGCCAATGTGCAAGCATCGTTGCAGGCTTTGCAAATTCCTAAAGTTCAGGTGCAAGTTATTGAAGATGATAGGGCGCAAGTGCGCCAAGCCTACCTTGCGATGGTGATTGAATACCTGGATCAACAAGAAATTATTCCTGTGATACAGAGCGATGCAGGCTTTGAATATCTGCTCACGCGAAAAATCAAAAAACTCACAGGCAAAGGCAAACAAACCATAGCTGTAGCCACGGGTTTTGGTGCCAAAAGTGCAAGTGAGCTGCAAACATTACAACGCTTATTACAAGGTGATTATGATGTGGTGGATGTAGACTTGAATGTTGATGTTGTGCCTGATACCACAAAGGTATTGATTGTTGCAGGTGTGGACAAACAACCTTCGGAATCCTTTCGTTATCATCTCGACCAATTTCGCATGACAGGCAATGGTGTGTTGGTACTGGCATCCAATGTGAAACCCATGTTGCAAGCAGGCTTTGTGGTGCAGCCCGTGGATGCTTATGCCAATGATTGGGTATTGAGTGATTTGGGCGTATCCGTTGAACCCGGTTTGGTTTTGGATCAACAAGCCAGCCGTATTACAGTGAATCAGCAGCAAGGCAATATTGCATTTCGCTCTGTGGTTGATTTTCCGTTTATCAGCAATGTGGTGAACATCAATGACAGCAACCCACTCAGCCAAGGATTGGAAAGTATCAGTATGCCATTTGTTGCACCGCTGTTGTGGCGGGATGCAGGTGATGGCAGAGATATTCTGCTCACATCATCTGAGTGGTCAGCTGTGCAATCAGGTCCACCTTTTGATGTGAATCCACTAACCCCCATAAGAGACCGATTTGCAGGTATGCAGCTAACACCACAAGCCTTGATGCTGGTGCAAGAAGGTAAGATGAACTCGGCATTTAAGCAGCCGCCTGAAAGCATGAAGGATGTTCAACATATCAGTAGTGTAGATAATGGACGGTTGTTGGTATCTGGCTCCAATGCATTGTTGGATAATGAATTTATTGATGGCAACAACACTATATTTATCTTGAATATGATGGACTGGTTGAGCCATGATGAAGCTTTGATTGATTTACGTTCCAAAGGGGTGACCCAACGCCCGCTTGAACCTTTGGAAAAACAAGGGCGTACCTTTTTTAAAGTGGTGTGGATGTTTGCACTACCCACACTACTTTTGATGTTGGGTGGTTGGCGTTGGCTTGCCAAACGTAAGCGCAGGACTATGGCAGCATGACCAAAACCATTGCCGTTGTATCCATCCTAATTTTGATGGTGGTGTTGATTGGTTTGAAAGAGCCCAAAGATACCCAACAAGCGCTGCCCGATATACCAAGCTTTGAAGTGGCAGATGTTGTCGCGTTGCGTATCATCAACAAAGGGCAGCCCACGTTCTCAGCAAGCAAACAAGGTGAGGGTTGGTTGCTGAGGGATAGCGAAAGTCCAAGACCTGTGAATAAAGATGCTGTTGAACAATTGCTGCATGACTTGCAAAACATGAAACCCAAACGTGTGGTGAGCCGAAAAACAGAACGCTTTCAAACGTTTAGTGTTGCAGATACTGAAGTGATACTCAAAGATAAGCAGGGCAAGGTATTGTTGGATGTGTTTATCGGTAAACCTGCAACGGATTTAACCAGCACTTATTTACGGTTTGCGGACAGTAAATTGGTGATGACGGTGAATAAAGTGCTGACATGGCAAGTTAAACGCACCCAAGATGCTTGGCTCTTAGCTGTTGAAAGCAAGGAAGTTCCCACTGAATAATCAACCCTTACAACTTATTTTATTTGATTGCGATGGTACGTTGACCGACTCGCACGGTTCGATTGCGCTTGCCATGCAAAAGGCATTTACAGACAACGGTTTGGATGAGCCAAACTACCAAGATGTGCTTGGAATCATTGGTTTGTCATTGATGGCAGCCGTGGAAGCTTTGGCGGATGATGATTTGGATGAAGCGTTGAAAACCAAACTTTGTGAATCGTATGG
>CAMZLX010000092.1 GCA_947311795.1 uncultured Zetaproteobacteria bacterium | reverse complement strand
AGCCTGTTCTTAAAAGCAGCCGATAATGATTTGCCCAACAATCAACAACTTCCCAAAGTCCACACCCTGAAACTGCAACAAAACTTTCGCTCATCACCAGAAATTATTACCTGGGTGAACCAGATGTTTACCCACCTGCTACCGCAAACCGATGATGTGTTATCAGGAGCCATTGCCTACACAGCATCCACCGCATTCAAACAAGACAAAGGTTTGGTGCGACTGAATATTTTGGCTGAAAAAAGTGAAGCCCAAGAAGCTGAGCTGATGTTGGATGTTATCAAAGAAAACAAAGCCCAAGGCAAGCGCATTGGTGTGTTGGCGCGTAGCCGCAACCATTTACATGCCTTGATGCAACAGCTACAAGCCGAAAACATCCCTTTTCGTGCCTTGGATGTTTTGCCCTTAAACAAACAACCTGAAGTGATGGACTTATTCAACCTCACCAAAGCTTTGCTCTACCCTGCCGACCATATTGCATGGGCAAGTGTGCTGCGCTCACCCATCTTGGGTTTAAAAAAGAATACGCTGTTTGATATACTGCATGAACAACCATTGTCGCTTTGGGGCAACATCAAAAGTTATGCACAATCAAACACAGATAGTAATGAACAACAGATTCTTAACCGCTTTATTCATGCCTTTGAGGAGACTTTACCCAAAGTGCGCCGCCTACCCCTGCATAAACTGGTGGAAAGCACTTGGCTAAGGCTGCAAGCACCCGCAAGCTTGAGCAAAACCCAACTGATGAATGCCGATATGTTTTTCAAACTGTTGCAGCAATGGGAAGATGCGACTGCCGTGGACATATCATGGCTGGAAAAACGGTTGCAAAAGTTATTTGCCAAACCTGAAGCCAAACTTCATGCCGAGCAGGTGGAATTGCTAACCATGCATGGTGCCAAAGGATTGCAGTGGGATACTGTCATCCTCTGCGGCTTGGGCAAAACACCTCGTGCTAAAGATAAAGATGTGTTGGTGCAAACAGAAACCAATACCCACTTGGGTAAACAACTCTTGTTATCGCCGCTTCCTCAACATGGGCAAGACCAAACCTATGATTTGATTCGTGATTTTGAAAAGCAGCGTGATGATTTGGAAGTGGCACGATTATTGTATGTGGCATGTACCCGCGCAGAGCGCGAGTTACACATGTTTGGCGAGGTGCGCGGTGAAAACAAAGAACCTGCATCATCATCTTTATTGGCGCGATTATTCCAAGATGATGAATCATGTTTTGATGCACATGTGGTGTGGCATGAGCCAAAGCAACAGCAAACCGATGAAGAACCAATCATTAAAGCCCAACGTTTGCCACCACATATTCAAAGCCTCACGCCTTATGCCGCTATCCAGCCCAAACAGCAAACAAATATATTGCTTACAGCCCCACTTAAACCCGAATTTTCTTGGGCAAGTGCGCAAGCTAAAGCTGTGGGCATAGCCCTTCATGCTGCTTTGCAACATATTGCAACATTGGGTTTGTCTCAGTGGAAAAATGCAAACAATGCTGAACTTACAGCCTTGATGACCCATATTTTACATCGCGAAGGTTTAAGCAAAAACCACTTGGACAAAGCATTAAAGCGTTGCCAACAAGGATTGGATAAATGTTTCACAAGTAAGCGGTTGCAATGGATTTTATCCGAAGAGCATCAGGATAAACACAGTGAATGGGCGTTGACCTATACCGAAAATGGTGTGTGCAAACATGTTATCTTGGACTACACCTTTATCGATGAGCAAGGCACACGCTGGGTCGTTGATTACAAAACAGGCTCACACTTTGATGATGTTGAAACCTTCCTCGACCAAGAGTTGCATCGCTACACTATCGACACACCGCAACTGCCCAATTATGTAAAAGTATTGCAAGCCTTAGAGCCTGAGCGAAATATCAAAGCAGCTTTATATTTTCCCATGATGGATGGTTGGCGAGAATGGCAATCTGTGGTATCATAAGTGTATAAACACAGCACAAGGAGGCAATCATGCTAACCGCCAAAGATATGATGAACCCCAACCCTGAAAGCTGCACCTTGGACACGCCCATCCAAGATATTATTCAAGAATTTGCTGATAAAAATATCGAGTACTCGCTTGTCTTGGATGATGAGCAACGCTTGCAAGGCATTATCACTGAATCCGATTTGATTGAGCAGCAAGCTAATCTTCATGTGCCTACCGCGATTGCTATTTTTGATATGGTGTTGCCTTTGGGTGAAGATAAATTTGAAGAAGAAATCAAACGCTTGGAAGCTTTGACCGCGCAAGGGCTAATGAGCACAGACCTTAAAACAGTGGATTTGGACGCTTCCTTAAACACTTTGGCATCATTGATGAGTGATGCGCATGTTCATCATTTGCCTGTGATTGAAGGGGATAATGTTGCGGGATTAGTAAGTAAACATGATGTTATCAAAGCCTTAGTAGCTTCTCGCTAAGCGGCTACCGCAAAGGGTGAAAACGAATCGTATTGGTTTTGAATAAAGCATATTGTTGGCTGGGAATATCAAACGGTGCAGCGGCATAAATCGCTTGCAGCAAGGTCGCATCCAATTGTTTTGAACCTGATGATTCCAAGATGCGTACAGAAGATACTTGCCCAGTAGGCAAGAGTTTAAGTTCAACCAAAGGGTCAGTGAGTTTTCCTAACATTTCCGTGGGCACTTTCCATTGCTGCTCAACCGCCTGCTGCATACCTGCAATATAATGGTTCATTTCCGTATCGGTTAATTGTGCTTCCAGCATGGTATTGAGTGCTGTAGTGGTATTCGTTTTCGTTTTCTTGCGTTTTTTGGGTGCCGATTCCATGGGAGCAAATGGGTCGTAATCCAATTCTTCTTCCACCACGGCTTTTCTCTTGGGTTTGGCTTTAGGTTTCAGGGTGGGTTTCGGTTTGACCAAGGGTTTCGGTTTAAGCTTGGGCAACGCTTTGGGTTT
>CAMZLX010000091.1 GCA_947311795.1 uncultured Zetaproteobacteria bacterium | reverse complement strand
GAAAGCATAGAATTAGGGTCAAGCAATTTATCCAATTCACTTTCAGGCATAAGCTTTTTTGCTACACAAATATCACGCACCGTTTTACCTTCTTTGACTGCTTGTTTTGCGATTGCGGATGCTTTTTCATAACCAATAATGGGCGCAAGCGACGTGACCATACTCATGCTCCAAGCAATTTGTTGTTCGCATTTATCCGCATTGGCTTCAAGCCCTGCGATACATTTGTCGGCAAACATTAAACATGCATTGGCTAGGATTTCTTCAGACTCTAAAAGATTGTGGGCAATCATGGGCAGCATCACGTTCAAATCCAATAATCCTGATGCACCACCAAAGGTAATCGCTGCATCATTGCCAATCACCTGTGCGCACACTTGCGCCATGGATTCAGCAATCACAGGGTTTACTTTGCCTGGCATGATGGATGAGCCGGGTTGTACGGCAGGCACAGATATTTCAGCCACACCACAACGCGGCCCCATATTTAATAAGCGCACATCATTGGCGATTTTAACCAAGGATACAGCAACTGTTTTGAGCGCACCTGAGAGTTCAACCGCAGCATCTTGCGCGGCTTGAGCTTCAAAATGATTGGCGGCTTCGGTGAAGGGAATGTCATAGACTTTTGATAATTCATTTGCCATACGATTGCCAAATTCAGGGTGCGTGTTCAAGCCTGTGCCAACGGCAGTGCCGCCTTGGGCAAGTTCGGTAATGCGTGGTAAACAAGCTTCAAGCCTTAAAATGCCTAACTCAATTTGCCTTGCCCACGCAGATATTTCTTGCCCCAAGGTAATGGGTGTTGCATCCATCAAGTGGGTACGCCCAATTTTAATAATGTTACGTGTTTCTTCGGCTTTGCTTTGCAATATGGCATGTAAGTGTTGCAGTGCGGGCAAAAGCTGATGCACCAACACATCGCTGGCAGCAAGGTGAATGGCTGTTGGAATCACATCATTGGAAGATTGACCCATATTCACATCATCATTGGGATGAATGCCCGTTGCATTTTGTTGATTACAAACAAAAGCAATCACTTCATTGGCATTCATATTGGTGGATGTGCCAGAACCTGTTTGAAAAATGTCCAAGACAAATTGGCTGTCATACTCACCACTTGCGACGGTTTGGGCTGCATGTTGGATGTGCTTGGCTTTATCGGATTCTAATTTACCTAGGGATTGGTTTACGGATGCCGCTGCTGCTTTGATGTTGCCCAGTGCTTTGATAAACACACGTGAAAAACGCAGGTTTGAAACGGGGAAATTTTCTACTGCGCGCGCAGTGCTTGCGCCATACATGGCTGATGCTGGCACTTGCATGTTACCCATAGAATCATGTTCAGTACGGGTGGGTTTATCATTGCTCATTGCTTACTCCATTAATCATTGCGTTTTAGGCATAACATCGTGATGTCATCATCGCGGGCATGAAACCCTTTTTCATCCAAACATGCCAGCATAGATGATGGAAGCATTGCAAGGTCAAGTTGATGTCGAAGTTGAAACCAAGCTTCTACATTTTTGTCACCAAACATTTCATGGCTTGCATCACGCGCTTCGGTTACACCATCAGTGCAGGCAAACAAGGTGTCTCCCAGATTGAGTGATGTGGTTTGTACACTGAGATTGATGTTTTCCAACATGCCGAGAGGTGGAGACGTTGCTTCCAAATGGTTGATATCATTCTTTTTCCAAAGCAGAGGCGGAACATGCCCTGCATTGATCCATTGTAGTTCATGTTTGTGGTGGTTGAGCTCCGCCAAAAATAAGGTCACGAAACGCCCGCCTTGCAATGAGTTGTGTAGCGATTGATTGATGTAGGTTGCAGCATCCAATAAGCTGATGTTCTCGCCATTGGCAAGGGCATGTAACATCGCTTGCAAGTTAGCAACGGTCAGGGCTGCGGGATAACCTTTGCCTGCAACATCAGCAATCACCAACCATGTAGTACTACCGTCATGGCGTTTGATATAATCAAAATAATCACCACCCACAGCGTGACAGCTTTGTTGAAACCCTGTCACAGCATAGTGGGGTATATTGGGTTCATCTTTTGGCATCAGCCCTTTTTGAATATCGCTGGCGATTGCCAATGCATCTTTAAGGCTATCGCGCTCTTTTAAACCTGCGAGTGCGGTGTTTAAACCTCTAGCCAGCTCGCCCATTTCATCGTCAATCATGATGGCAACATGACCATCAAATTTACCTTGGCGTAAGAAGTTTAATCCCGTGGATAACTCGCGCGTAATTCTATGAATTGTGCGGCTGGTAATCCAAACCAAAGCCACGCCGCCAAAAATAAGGTTAGCAAACAACACAATGGCTTGCATCAGAATAAAATGTTGTTCTGCCTCATCGGTTGAGCCCAACATGAGCCAAGAAAAAATAGCCAAAATACTTACAGGCAAAAGACTGGTGATACCAAAAATTAACCATGGGCGGTTGGCGGAACGAATTAACCACGGGTAACTATGCAGATGTTCCAAATCGCCAATAAATAAGTTATGTAACGATAATTTCTTTCTGGCTTTTGCCATCCATGCCATGGTCAAGGCAACGGCAGTGGTGGGAATCATAATGCCCAAACCAAAACTGACACTGAGAATCAAGGCGACAAACATGTTGGTGGTAAAGTCACTGTTATTAAACAACGAGGTGAGAAAAATGATGGCTAAAATAAAGACAACGGAAACCAGACCAGCGATACCAAAACCTTTAAGTGCGCGCATGGGAAGCACTGCCATGGCTTGTTCTAATGATTGATGTGTTTTGTTTTGGGAAGCATGACGAATGGGTTGATGCGCCCAATATGCACCTGCCGTAAAAATGGATAAAAAGATAATGGGGTTGAAGAAAAATAACCAAGCGGGGATATGGGTAATCAGGGGGTTATCGGTAATGCGGATAACACTTTGTGCAAAAATGATAAGCACAGGAATAACCCACAAACCTTTTAAATATTGCGTGATACCAATGTGTTGGATATGTGAATCAAGGTTATTTGGCAAGCGTAATCTCCGCATCGGATTCGTTTATGTTGATATGATCCAATTCCGCAGCTTCAATGTTGGGGCTAGTGAGGGATTGATTGACGTGGGTAATATAAATAATCCCCCCATGTGGACGATGCAAACCAGCAGCGTGATAGATAAATTCAAAGATTTCATCTTCTTGTTTGCTGGGCACAAGCACAGAGAAAATTGTTTTTTCTGTTTGTTGTCCTAACCCTGTTGTGGTTACAGCGGTGGAGCTGCGTCCTAAACCACGTGAGAAATGGCTGATAGATGATTGAATATGATAATGCTCTTTAAGCTGAAGCACGGCCTCTTGCGCTTTATCTTCCGCAGCAATGCAAGTGATGAGTTTAAACATCAGACTTCGTGGCATCGTTGGCGGAAATGGCATCCAACACATATTGTGGAATATAGGTTGCCGCTTTTTCAACGCGGGTGAGATAAATCATGCCCATACCGGGTGTATCTAAGTGACCTGCAATCGACATTTTCTCAAAAATCATATCACTCAAATCACTGGGTACGAGAATATTGATGATTTCTTTTTCAGCATTGATGGCAACCGATAACACACCTAGCATTTCTTGCACACCATGCCCATGCCCATAATGAATGGTTGCACCCTGCGCACCTGCATCTTGCGCAGCTTTGAGCACAGCTTTGGCGCGACCACGCTGCACAATGCAGGTGATTAAGAAAGCATCGGTTAAGACATTGATATGTTGAACACTCATGCTGCTTCTCCTTCAAGTTGTTTGTCTTGGGCTTGTTGATCCATCACCCGATGTTTTTTGCGCACTTTATACTGCACCCATTGCCCAGTCAGTAATACGGTAAGGATAGGACCAATGGAGGCTAGCGACAATATACCAAAACCTTCAATAGCATCCACGGCATTACCCAGCCCAAGACCCATGGCGAGCACAAGTGGCACGGTAATCGGACCCGTGGTTACACCGGCACTATCCCAAGCCACATTGACGAACTCCTCGGTAGATAGCCAAGTTAATAAGAGAGCACATGTGTAGAGGGGGATAAGTAAATAACCAAGCTGTAGGTTAAATATGATTTTGAGAACACCAAGCGTGATACCAATGGCAACACCAAAAGCCACTGCATAAATCAATACTTTTTTCTCAAATGCACCATTGGTTAACGTTTCAACGGTGTTGCCGAGTGCGTTGAGTGCAGGTTCGGCAATGGTCGCACCAAAGCCAAGTACAAAAGCGAAAAACATGGCAATACCAATACCCAATGCCCAAGGGTAAATGGGTGAGTTTTGTATATGTTCAACTGTGGCGAATGCGGATGAAAGTAAGCCGCCAGCTTGTGCGCCCAAGGCGGTTAAACCATAACGCAAACCAATGCTAAAGATAATCATACCCAACACACATAAAATGATGCCATACACAATAATACCAGCGTTTGGCAATGTTTCGCGCAATAAAAACCGAAGTACAATCATTAAAAACACAACCAACGGAATGATGGCTTGCATACCTGACAATACTTCCTGCATTGGGCTTTGGACATACCACTGAACTGCGGCGGAAGCGGCATGGGCATCGGCAGCATGAGCTGCAGCAATGATGGATTCAGCCGATGTGGTTGAGGCGACAAATAAGCTTAGCAGCATCACGCCAATGATGGGAAACAATGAAGCTAGCGTGACAATACCAAAACCAGACAATGCACTTAACCCGCGCCCCGAAGCTGCGGCAATACCAATGCCGAGCGCAAGGACCAATGGAACAGTCACAGGTCCAGTGGTGACAGCACCACAATCCCAAGCCAGCCCCAACACTTTATTAAGCTCTTCATCTTGCGTGAACCAAAACGTTAAACCCAATGCGGGAACCAGTGAGCCATAAATCAAAGGTTTAAGGCTCCAGTTATACAATAAACGAATCGTGCCTAGCACCACGGCAAAACCAACACCAAGCCCGACAATCAGCACTAGTGTGCCGCTCCAATCATTGAGTAAGGTGTATAAATAAGGTGCATTTTCAACTTTGAGAATACTGCCTGCAGCTTGCAATGCGCCAATGGCAGGTTCGGCAAAGGTCACACCAATGCCCAGCAAGAAGGCAACTGTTAAAACAATGGGCAAGGAGACTTTGGCGGGTAAGTTGTGCCCAATGGTTTCACCAAATGGCATCAGCCCTTTGTTCAAACCTTCCATAAACAACATCAAACCAATAATCACTGCCATGAGACCTAGAAAGATTTGCATGGGCTGACTGACCACTTGATTGAGGATAATGGTTTGAAATAGAATTAAGTATGCAGCGAGCGGAAACACCACTTTGACTTGTTCAATGAAGCGAGAGGATACGTAGGGTGCGAGCAAACGATAAATATCAATGCCGCGCAATGATGTGCAGCTTTTCTTGCTGGAAGAATCTCTAAACTCGCGTTGTTTGTGCGCAAAATCATTAAAGCTAACGATGTTTTGCCGCAACGAAATATGGCGAATCAACTTTCCATAGCGAATTTTTTTTGGTGCGTCAGACATCAGGACTCCTTGTTTAGGAGTCCAAGTATAGAATAAAAGGGGTTATTTCACAATCGGTGCAAGAAAAACTTTCACTTTTTGCGTCGCCAAATAGGGAGAAGCAACAAACCCAACCAAGCCAAAAGATAGGGTGAAAAGATTGAAGTTATACAACCACTTGATGATGAGCTAGTGGTTGTTGAATTGTTGCTTGTCACCAAAGAAGGAAGTGGCGCAGTTACACCATCGGTTAAGCGCCAAGTCATGGTATCATCGGTGGGTGAGGTATTGGAAATCACAAAAGTAACTTTCGTTGTGCCAGCAGGCGCTGACCATGTGCCTTGCCCACTTGTCAACGCAATGGGTTGGACAGTATAAGCACCACCTACCGTGTTTTGAACCAATGCAGATAGTAAAGCATTGCCATTGGTGGTAAATGTATAGGTTGCGTTGGGGCTGTTCACCAGTTCATAAATCGTGGACAAATGTTTTTGTTTGCCTGCAAAAAAAGAAGGGCTAAGTGATTGTGTGGCATCACTGCTGATGTTGATAGCACCGTTGTTGAACAATCTATCACCCCATGCGATGGGGTAGTCTGCACCATTGGTGTATTTGCCAACATCGATATTCCAAATACCAAACTCATGAAAGGCTGCAGCAAGGGATGAGCCTTGCGCTTGAAGAGCTGCATCAATGGCAGTGTAGGTATTGTTACCTGCTGTGTTCCCTGTGTTGGTCAGTATGGTATTAATCAGCGCATCACCAAACTTATCGGACAAGTAGCGAATCCACATAAAACGTCCGTATTGTTCAAGCCTATTACCACTTAAACCAAATGAATCCAAATGAAGTTCAGGGTAATCTTGGCTGCCTGATTCACGCAAACCGTTCCCATTATGGTCGGTAAAAGGTTCACCATTGGTATATTGTCCATCTCCATTACTATCGGTAAATGGTTCACCAATGTATTGCAGATTGTCTTTGATGGTTGGATAGACCTTGTCTTCCATCCATGTGCTTAAAGACTCTAAGAAAGCTGGGAATTCGGCTCTGTCGTAGCCATTTTGAATGCTATGAAAGAACTCATGAGCAAGGGTGACTTTTGCAGCATCGAGTGGTGCTTGAGGAAACCCTGAAAAGTCGTTGTCCACGACCATATGCGTATATACGGTATGGGGGAAAGGTGTTGCAGGGGTATAGACGTTTGAGTCACTGGTGACATAACCATAGATACCAACCGCTCCCGTATTGAGAAGGTAAATATCATATATGGCACTTCCGCCTAATGTGCCATCGGATGGGGGTGCATTGTATCCCATGGTTCCAATTTCTTTTGTCCACACATTGTCTGCAATTGTAGCAAGGCTGTTGACAAATGCTGCGGTGGCTCGGTTCGTATCCGCCGGGTAGGTCGCTGCATCAATGAAGTGAAAGACAAAGTTGCCGCTAGGACTTGTAATGGTGGAAACCACTTGGGTTGAAGTATAAAAGCTTACACCGCTAGGTGGTGAGCCAACACTGTTGTCAGGACGAGCCAACCAAGGGCTAACACTAGCTTGGGTTGCAGGTGTTAATTGATTCCAGTTGGCTTTGGCAAACATCAACATAGGTGTGAGTTTGCGGCTTGGTCTGGGTTTGACGGCTGTTTTTTGCAGTGCACCTGATGCAACGGCTGCGTTATTGTTCAAGCCTTGGAAATAGGAAGATACCACCGCATCTGGGGTCTGGGCATAAGCTTGGTTTGCTATTAAACTTAACACTAAACCTGCTAAAAAGAAAATTGATTTCATGGTAACTCCTTAGACCTTCAACTTAGTCACTTGCAAAAGTATAGGTGCTGTGGGGCGGTTGGGCAAAACAATTTTATTCAAATCCAATAAAGGGGGCTGGCATATTTGTGTTAGCCATGTGATGACCTGTTCAGCTTCGGTATCACCGCCTTGATGCCCTGGATAAACCATGACGGTCATACGCCCATCTGGTGCAAGCAACTCAAGGCTATGTTCAAGTGCGATTATCGTTGTATCGGCGTGGGTGATAATGCTTTTATCGCTATTGGGTAGCCAGCCGAGGTTAAACATAACGG
>CAMZLX010000090.1 GCA_947311795.1 uncultured Zetaproteobacteria bacterium | reverse complement strand
TCAATGGCTTTGATACCTGCGTCTCTTGCGGCTTTGGGAGTCTCAAAATCTGGCTCACCCACCGACAAAGAAATGATATTCTTGCCTGCGGCTCTAAGTTCGGCGGCTTTGGCTGTGATTGCCAATGTGGCGGATGGTTTTACTTTGGATAGGCGTTTGGATAGGGAAATGTTAAATGGAATAGTCATGTGCTAATCGTGGCAGGGTTTGGGCTTTTCTGCAATGAATTTGCCGCAAAACACAGAGGAACACTGAGGAATATAGAGTTAAACTCGTCATACTCAGCTTGACTGGGTATCCATGGATTCCGCATCAAGTGCGGAATGACGGCGTGTTAAAGTTTTCCAAAGTTGACACTCACTTCAAACACCAAGAAAAATTATACAAAACCTTCGCTCTCCAAAGTTGACACTCATTTCAAAACGCCGCGAAAAATTGTACAAGACCTTAGTTTTTCAAAGTTGGATATGTGCGTTTATTTTTGAGCGAACCAAGGCAAAAATTATAATGAAGTCCGAAGTTTACTCTCTGTAAATGAGGGCGAAGCATGATTTTTAACGCAGGTGCAGCCAAAAAGAGACTGCACATATCACACTTTTAGCGTTTATAGTGTGTCGGGTCGATGTCATAGTTTTTGAGAAGTTTGCGCACAGTATTACGATTTAAACCCAACATCTCCGACACTTTAAGCTGATTACCTTCCGCCTTATCCAACACAAGTTTTAATAGCGGTGGCTCAACTTGCTCCAACACATGCCTATGCAAACCTTGCACATCAGCATAACCCAACTGGTCGAGGTAGCGCTTGATGCAGCGATGCACTGCACCTGAAAGCGTGTCATCTTCTTGGCTATGATTATCTTCATCATTACCCAAAGCTAATGCCACATCCGCCATGGTGATGCTTGCGCCCGGTGTAAGCACGGCAAGTCTGCGCATCACATTTTTCAGCTCGCGCACATTACCCTGCCAGTCATAGCGTTGCAGCAAACCAATGGCATCATCCATCAAAATGGGGGCTGTGATATGCAGCTCTTCGGCTGCCGATGCAAGCAAGGCAGCTGCTAATTCGGGAATATCATCGCTGCGCTCACGCAATGGTGGCACATGCACAGGAATCACGTTTAAGCGGTAATACAAATCTTCACGAAACTGACCTTTTTTGATTTTATCCTGTAAAAATTGATGTGTGGCAGCCAATAAACGCACATTCACCCGCTTGGTTTTAGTGCTACCCACCCGCTGCACTTCACCAGTCTCCAATACCCGCAACATTTTGGCTTGCAGAGCCAAAGGCATATCGCCAATTTCATCGAGGAACAATGTGCCGCCATCGGCTTCTTCAAAATGCCCTGCTCTGGCTTTGTCTGCGCCTGTAAACGCGCCTTTTTCATGTCCAAACAGCTCTGCTTCCAACAACTCGGCAGGAATCGCAGCCGTATTAATCGCAACAAAAGCTTGATTGGCTCTGGGGCTTTGTTTGTGCAGCTCTTGCGCCACCAATTCTTTACCTGTGCCCGATTCACCTGTGATAAGCACAGTCATATCCGATGCAGCCACCCGCCCAATCATGCGGAATAATTGCTGCATGGCTTTGCTTTTGCCTAAGATGGGTTGATGCGATTGCGGTTGATGCGAATGGGGATGCTGTGCTTTTGCTTCAGCAGCTGAACCCTCACTTTTTTTATTGCGCGATACTTTTGCTTTTGTTGGTTTGGGTTTGGTGCGCTCAACCAATTCACGCACTTCATCCAAATCAAAGGGTTTGGGCAAATATTCCATAGCGCCTGCGCGATACGCTTCCACAGCATGGTCAAAAGTGGTTTCCGCCGTCAGCATCACCACGGGTGCATGAAACATACCCGATTCCAAAGCTTGCATACCATTGCCATCAGGCAAAAATACATCCAAAAAAATGATAACAAATTCATGTTCTGCCACAGCTTGTTTTGCTGTTGCCAAATCAGGCGCTTCAATAGCTTCAAAACCCTGCTCTTTGATAACGCGGCTCAAGACCCAACGAATTCCATCATCATCATCAACAACCAATGCCTTTAACATCTCACCTACCCCATATTCAGTGGCAGAAACATGGTGAATGATGTGCGCATCAATTCACTATTTACTTCCACTTTCCCGCCATGCTCTTGCACAACCTGCTGCACAATACTTAAGCCCAAACCATTGCCCCGCGCTTTGCCTGTCACATAAGGCTCAAACATTTTATCCTGAATATGTGCGGGAATTGCATCACCATTGCTGATAATTTTAACGGAAAGCACAGCGCCAATGTGCCCTGAAAGTACCACACCATGCTCAATGCGCGTCTCCCAAACCACCAAATCAGAGCCTGCTTCAAGCGCATTGCTCCAAAGATTCTCAAAGGCTTGTCTTAACCTGCGTTCATGAAACAAAGCTTCAGGAATGCTTGGGTCAAAAACACGCTGCACTTTGATGTCGCTCTCATGATTGCGAATCACGCTATCAATCAAAGCATGAATATTCACAGGCTGCATTTGGATATTGGCGCGTGGCCCGATTTGTAAAAAGCCATCGACCCGCTCTTTGATTCTGTCCACATCACCCAACATATGTTCTACAATTTCAAGCGCATCACCGCTCACCTGCTCGCTTAAAAGCTGGGTTGCCCCACGCAGCGATGCCAATGGGTTTTTAATTTCATGCGCCCGCTCCAGTGCAATGCGAGATACCGCTTCCGCCATTTCATGGCGGCGGCTTTGTTGCTCTGCTTGCAAGCGATTGCCCTCTGCAATCAACACCACAGAAATCGAACCATCACTTTGCGCGGATGCATACAAAGAATACGGTCTATGCCCTGCAACCGTATAAAACAAATCCGATGATATAGTTTCGGCATGGGATGCGCGCGCTAAAAATTGGCTCAACTCTTCTTCAGGTGCGATATATTCGCTTAGTTTCTGCCCCAACAACCGCTTTTCTGACACATTCAAATGCTCTTGCGCCAAAATGTTTGCCGACAGCACTTGTGCATCGGCATTCAGCAACACACAAGACACGGGCAGATGGGAAAATTCAACCTTAGCACTGGTTTGTTGTTGTTCAGACTGCAATGTCTAAACCTCGTTCATCATATTCCGCATGATGAATATCGGATAAAAAATAGGCTTTTGCCGTTTCAACTTGGGCATCCCACTCACACACTTTTTGAAATGCAGAACGAAACTCTGCAGAACCTCTGCGCCGCTTGGAATACCAAGGCACATGTTTACGCACTAACTTCGATGCCCGCTTCACACCATGAAAATCAGCAAGGTGAAGCATGTGTTCAAACACCACTTCCCACACTTCTTCAGCCGATGGTGTTTCAGGTTTGGGCAACCCCATAATCGCAGCGTGAACCTCGCCAAGCATCCAAGGGTTACCTTGCACTGCACGCCCCACCATCACACCATCACAATCTGATTGACGAACCATCTCTAAAGCAGAATCACCATCAATAATATCACCATTACCAATCACAGGAATTTTCACTGCAGCTTTGGCTAACCCAATATCTTCCCATGATGCTTTGCCATTAAACATTTGCGCTCTGGTGCGCCCGTGAACGGTCAGCATTTGAATACCATTATCTTCGGCAATGCGGGCAATATT
>CAMZLX010000089.1 GCA_947311795.1 uncultured Zetaproteobacteria bacterium | reverse complement strand
TTGGCTTATGCCAATGATGGCGGAGCTGCATTAACTTTGTCTGGAGCACTTCCAGCCATGGGGCAGTTGCTCGAATTATATTTACAAAAGACACTGGTTGATAACACAAGCAATTTCTGGCATTGGCTTGATGGGGCAAAATCGGTGCCTGCACCACAATGGTTCTTAGATGGTGTAAAACAGATTTCGGCAGGGCTAAGCGCTGCAAATTATGTTTTTGATGCCGACCTTCAAAGCCAGGTTAAGATGTACAAAACGCATCTACATTCTGGAGACCGTGTTGTGATTGTCTCGCACTCGCAAGGCAACTTTTATGCTAACGCTGCACATAGGCTATTAACGCAAGCGGGTCTCGGGAATAACATAGGGATTGTTGCAGTGGCAACACCTGCGGGCATTGTGGAAGGCGGTGGCACTCATATAACAGCATCAGAAGATTTGGTAATTCTGGGGGTTAGGATTTTATCGCTTGGTGTTGGTGTGCTGCCTGCAAATGCAACGAACACGGTAAAACCAACCAATGCAGACCCGTTCAACCATAATTTCATCAAGTTTTATATGGCTGGCATCCAAACAAGAATTCTCATAAAAAGTGCCATTGCAAATACGAGCAACCGATTGACAATTAATTACGTGCCCACTTTTGATATGATTCCAGAAGTAGTTATGGCAGGTAGTAAGGTTGCGCCTGCTCCTGATGGGAGTGTTTATATTACGACAGGGGCGGGCGTAAAAAAACTTCTTCTTGATGGTACAATTGAAAATGTGATGAATGTGCCAAGTGTAGACCATGTGGGGAAAGATGGCAGTTTATATTATGCTTCACCACTTGCGCTACCGACGCAGATCACAAAAGTTAATCCGAAAGGGTTATCATCAATCATATATCAAGCACCAAACCCCTATGTTTATTTACCAAGAACCTGGTCATCTTTTAAAAAGAAAGTTTTTGAATATGATGTTGCAGATGATGGAAGTATTTATCTATTGAATGCTTCGGAAAAGATAGGTGTTCGCCCTAACACCAACATTTCGGTTCGCGATATCTATACACATGTACAACAAATTGATCCTTATGGTGTGATCTCAAATATTGCAGGTCAGCCAGCAAAGCTGGTTTTACCATTTTTATATACTCCTCCCGGAAGCATCGCATATCCCAATGCATCATATTTGAATATAAAGGTCGCTGCTAATGGCTGGTATTCTTTGTCAGGGTATATAAATGCATTTCAAGGCGTCTTCAATTTCATGGTTGATCCCAATGGTGCTTATTATAATATGCCAGGTTGGCTGCTTACGAATTGGTTGCCTAGCTTAGGTAACGCCTATGACTTTTGCCCTAACGGTGACTATGTTGGTAATTTAGGAGGAGGAATTGGCAAATATAGCTATTCGAACCCCTACGTTTTAATAGGTCCTTCTTCAGGATATTTTAATTATCAGTGGTCTCCTATTCAGGATACAATATATTATGCAAACACTATTACTGGAAATATTGAAAAGCTTGTCGGCCGACCTTTATAAGTGGGGGGATAGCAGTTTAACTAAAGTATTCATGTTGGCATTAATCCTGCTTATCTAATTTAGAATAGAAACGAAAGCCAAACAAGGTAGGTATTTGATATGTTAACAACACTAAAAAACTGGTGGCATCAAGAAGAAGTTTGTACGTTAAATCCTGATTTAGAATTGTCTGTAACCAAGTTGATGGTTGGGATGATGACGCTTGATGGCAGAATTGACTCAGAGGAGCAAAAGGAAATTGTACATTTATTAAATGTGCGGTTTGGTTTATCTGATGATGAAGCGCAAGATTTAGTCATTCAAGCCATGGATGATACCAGAACAGACTTAACTTTTGCCAAGGTGGTTAAACATATTGAGGCTAACTATTCATTACAAGATAGGATTAATATTTTGTCACATGTGTGGAGAGTGGCGTTAATCGATGGGGAAGTTGATTTTGTTGAAGAGCGATACATCAATCGTCTATCGGGTCTTATTGGGGTGTCAGCAGAGAGTCTTCATCAGTTAAAACAAGAGCAAGAACAGCACATGCCAGAGTTAGATCAGAGCAAAAGATTCCAAAATCCGAGTTTACAAAATTGAAGTTATTTGGCTTAAAGTAGCCTGTTCTTTTTAAGGGCTAACCACACTAAAACACTCATGAAATCGTAATAATAATCAGAATTATAAGTTACCACTTGCGTTATGCAAAGTTGGCATTATAGTGCGCCGTCCATCGTTTTTAGGTTGGTGGGTAATTGGCCGGCATAGCTCAGTTGGTAGAGCACTTCACTTGTAATGAAGATGTCACGGGTTCGACTCCTGTTGCCGGCTCCAGTTAAACAAGTGTGCGTGGTTGGCGAATGCTGCCACGCATATTTTTACTAAATATTAAAACTAATGTTTAGTAAGAGAGATGGAGAGGTTCCAGAGTGGCTAAATGGGGCAGACTGTAAATCTGCTGGCTCCGCCTACGGTGGTTCGAATCCACCCCTCTCCACCATATATTGAAATGCTTTTTGAGTGTTTCAGTTGCGGGTATGGTACAATGGTAGAACCTCAGCCTTCCAAGCTGATGATGCGAGTTCGATTCTCGCTACCCGCTCCAGATTGGAGTTAGCTTGGGGTTTGAAAGAGCGCCCAGGTAGCTCAGGGGTAGAGCACATCCTTGGTAAGGATGAGGTCGCGGGTTCAATTCCCGCTCTGGGCTCCAGAGTTTGATAGTATGTAAGAAAATGTAAGTGTACGGAGGAATGACATGTCTAAGGAAAAGTTTGAACGTAACAAGCCGCATGTGAACATTGGTACGATTGGTCACGTGGATCACGGCAAAACCACATTAACAGCAGCGATCACGAAAGTGTTGGCAGAAGCTGGTGGCGCTGAGTTTAAAGATTAC
>CAMZLX010000088.1 GCA_947311795.1 uncultured Zetaproteobacteria bacterium | reverse complement strand
GCAAAATACCGTGGTGAATTTGAAGAACGCCTCAAAGCGGTGCTCAATGAAATTAAAGCATCTGAAGGTCGTGTGATTCTGTTCATTGATGAATTGCACACCATTGTGGGCGCGGGTAAAACCGAAGGTTCTGCCGATGCAGGTAATATGCTCAAACCTATGCTTGCAAGGGGTGAGTTGCATTGTATTGGTGCGACAACGCTAAACGAACATAGGCAATATATCGAAAAAGATGCGGCATTGGAGCGTAGGTTCCAACCTGTATTGGTGGAAGCACCTAGCGTGGAAGACACCATTTCTATTTTGCGTGGCTTGCGTGACCGCTTTGAATTGCATCATGGTGTACGCATTCAGGATGCAGCGATTGTAGCTGCGGCAATGATGTCGGATAGATATATCAACGACCGCTTTTTGCCGGATAAAGCCATTGATTTGATTGATGAGGCATGTGCATCTATTCGCACAGAGATTGATTCTATGCCTGCTGAATTGGATGAGGTCACACGTAAAGCTATGCGTCTTGAAATCGAAGAAACGGCACTCAAAAAAGAGACCGATGATGCGAGTAAAGAGCGTTTGGAAGTATTGCGTAAAGAGTTGGCAGACTTGAAAGCGCAACGGGATGTGATGCATTCACAATGGGAAAGTGAGAAAACTGCCCATGATGCATTGCAAAGCGTGCGTGAAGAGTTGGATAAAACACGCTTGGAGATTGAAGAAGCAGAGCGCAATTATCAGCTTGAGAAAGTGGCAGAGCTTAGATATGGCACATTGCCAGAGCTTGAAGCCAAGCTAAAAGAACTGGAAGCGCAGGAATCATCCAGCGACTTGTTGCAAGAAGAAGTGACCGACGATGAAATCGCAGAAGTGGTGGCGCGTTGGACAAACATTCCTGTGACACGCTTGATGGAAGGTGAACGCGAGAAAATCTTGCGCTTGGAATCTGTGCTGCATGAGCGGGTGATTGGTCAGGATAAAGCTGTCAAAGCTGTGGCTGATGCGATTCTTCGCTCCAAAGCAGGCATTCAAGACCCAAATCGACCTATGGGTTCATTTATCTTCTTGGGTCCAACGGGTGTGGGTAAAACCGAGCTTGCACGCACACTTGCCAATGCGTTGTTCGATAGCGAAGAGCATATGGTGCGCCTTGATATGTCGGAATACATGGAGAAACACAGTGTATCCCGTTTGGTGGGTGCGCCTCCAGGTTATGTTGGGCATGAAGAGGGTGGCCAGCTCACTGAAGCGGTGCGCCGTAGCCCATATTCAGTCTTGTTGTTCGATGAGATTGAAAAAGCGCATCCTGATGTGTTCAACATTCTCTTGCAGGTGCTTGATGATGGTCGCTTGACGGACTCACAAGGTAGAACGGTGGATTTCCGCAATACCATTGTCTTGATGACAAGTAATATCGGTAGCGATGAGATGTTGGAAGGCATCAATGCGGAAGTAGAGCAACGGGTGATGGAACGTTTGCGCGGTCATTTCCGCCCAGAGTTCTTAAACCGTGTGGATGATATTGTGTTGTTTGCACCATTATCCGAAAATGATTTGGTGCATATTGTGGACTTGTTGGTGGCTTCACTTGCCAAACGCATCAAAGCGCAAGGTTACAACTTGAATGTTACCAATGCGGCAAAAGCTTGGCTTGCCAAAGAAGGTTACGACCCGATTTACGGGGCAAGACCACTCAAACGCTTTATTCAGCAAGCGGTGGAAACACCTTTGGCACGTTTGCTTATCGGCAACGAAGCCAGTGGTGATTGCATCACTGTGGACTATAGTGATAAAGGTGGTTTGCTGATTCAATAAGCCATTGCAATCTTGTCACGATTGAAAAGGGGCGAACATTCTGTTTGCCCTTTTTTATTAGGGTTGGTTGTAAAGCTTCGTTCTTTTAAGGTTAAAATGGTGTTAAAAGTTACTTGCATCACAGATTAAAATGCTTTAGCAATCGTCTTACAACTTTAACGAGGAGAGTTAAATATGAAAAAAGTACTATTAATTGCTGCAGCTGTATCGGTTGTATCTCTTGCTGGTCTAGGCACTGCTTCTGCAGGTGACTTGACTAAAAAATGTAAGTCTTGTCACGCAACTGACAAAGATAAAGTAGGTCCATCTTTCAAGAACATTCAAGCAGCTTATGGTGATGCAGCAACTTTGGCATCAGTATTAGAAAGCGGCTTTGCAGTAGATGACCGTAAGGTTGCTGCTGGTGATGCAAAATGGAAGAAAAAAGCTAAAGTCATGACTGGTCAATACAAAAACTTGATCAAAAAGAAAGTTAAGAAAGGTAAGTTCACTTACCAAGAAATGGCTGACGCGATTTTCGCGAAGTAATTCGACCAAGCTTTTTTAAAGCCTTTAATCCCGTTAACGCTAGCCGTTAGCGGGATTTTTTTTATGCTTTAAACCAATGCAATGAAGCGAAATACGTTAAAGTTTAGTTTGCTTCTTGCCAAAGATTACTTTTGTTTTTAAACATATAACTTGCACTTTGGTAATAGGTGATGGTTTCATCTTCAAGCATGGGGGACACATCTGTTTCTGCATACTCTTCATGCCTAAGCCCTAGTTTAAGTACATCATATTGGTGCGAGGTATGATTGGCTTCTAGCACCAAGAGTGTATCATTTTTATACAAACCAAGCCGCTGATAATTGCCAATCAATGCACGCTGTTCGTAGCTGATGGCTAAAATATCTTGCCCATAAAACTTGCTGTTATACGACCAATTTATCAGGGATAATAATGTAGGTATCACATCAATTTGTGAGGCAAGTTTGTGCACTGTTGTTGCTGGTAGAAGTTTGGGTGCATATATCATCAATGGAATTTTATAGCGTGAAACAGGAAGAGAAGCCGCCCCCGCGCTACCACCATTGTGGTCGGCAACAATGACAAAAATAGTGTTGTCAAACCAAGGTTTAGTTGCAGCTTTGGTGAGTAGCTGATGTATGGCATAGTCTGTATATTTCACACCACCACTGCGCCCTGTGTGCGATGGAATATCAATTTTATGTTCAGGGTAGGTGTAGGGTCTGTGATTGGATGTGGTCATCACATGGCTGAAAAATGGTTTACCAGCCGCAAATGATTTATCGGCTTCACGTATGCTTTTATCGAATAAATCTTCATCACAAACACCCCAAACATTGGCAAATGTAATATTTTCATCTGCAATATCAGTGCGGTCAATGACATCAAACCCATTGTTGCCAAAGAAATCATTCATATTATCGAAGTAACCATAACCTGCATAAATGAATTTGGTGTCATAACCTTGGCTTCGGAAGACAAAACCTGATGAGAATAAACCATGATTATCGGGGCGTTTGACAATGCTTCGCCCCGGTGTTGGTGGCACGGAAAGGGTGACAGCTTCCATGCCACGCACAGTGCGTGTACCTGTCGCAAAAAGGTTGTCAAAAAAGAGCGATTGTTTTGCCAATGCATCGAGGTGAGGTGTCCAGCCGCGTTTATCGCCATAAATCCCCATGTATTCAGCGCTTAAGCTTTCGACCATAATCAGCATGATGTTGGGTTTAATAGGTTTGCCACTGCTTTGAATATGGTGATATGTTGTTGCATCAAAACCAGTGATTTGTTTTAGGCTGTGCATCACTTTGGCAATCTCTTTCGTTTTATAAAACTCATCATAATCCAAAGTGTTATGGCGAAAAGCTGAAAACAGCGAATAAAAACCGTTTTTGGCTAATTCATTGTTGTATTGATTTTTAGAAATTTTGGATAGTCCTTGTTCATCCAATACATTAAAAAAGAAAATAGGTAGTACGAGAAATAATGCACCTAAACTTAAACGTGGTATGAAGTCTTGTTCACTAGAAAATGCAGTCTGGAAAAGTTGTGTTTTTTTGTAAGTCACCAAAAAAATGATGCAGCTGATGATAAACACAACGGCAAGCAATAAAGGAATGGGGTAAGACTCAAGAATATTGTTAACCACTTCCTTGGTGTATACCAAATAATCTACGGCAATAAAGTTGAATCGTTTGGAAAACTCTTCCCAAAAAAACCACTCGGAGAAACAATTGAATACCAAATAATTGATTTGAGTGAATATAAAAAAGCTAAATATGTAGCGATGAATTTTATTGTTAAACCAAAACTGTGGTGCAATAGCGATATATACTGCAATAGGGGATACGTAATAAAGAGCGGCAACCAAATCGTAGAATAATCCGACCAAGAATATGGATACAATACCTGTGAAACTGATGTCGATATGGCTAAGGGATGCAAAGAGTAAAATGCTGCGCGTTGCTAAACTTAAACCTAAAAATAAGGTGATAAGGAAGATAATGATGGCAAAGCGACCATGTAATAATTTAAACATATTCACCCCTTTGGATTGGCAGCTTGGTGTAAGCGTTTGAGTGCGGCGACTTCTTTGCTACTCAAATTGCGCCAACTACCAATAGGCATACCTTCTTCCAGTTTAATCGGACCAAACCGAACGCGAATGAGTCGGCGAACGATATGCCCGACCGCATCCAAAGTGCGACGGATTTCACGCCACCTGCCGCGTTTGATGGTCACTGTAATCCAACTATGCCCGCCATTATCCGAATCAATGCTCATATCCCAAGGGTCGCTTAACTCACCTTTGCCCAAATCAATGCCACCATTACGCAGCTTTTCAATGCTTTCTAAACTCAATGAGCCTGTGAACTTTACTTTATATTTACGCGGAATTTTGTTCTTGGGCGCAATCAGCGTTTGTAAGATTTCACCATTGCTGGTCAGCAATAACAAACCTTCACTATCCATATCCAAGCGACCAACCGATTGTACATGCGCTGGAATATCAAGGTGGTCATAAATCAGTGGGCGACCTTTATCATCTTTGCGTGAACACAATAAACCACGCGGTTTGTTGTATAATAAATAGATTTGTTCTTGGTTGTTATCTACGGGTTTATCATCCACCAACACCAAATCATTGGGCTGAATTTTTGTGCCCATTTGGGATACAACTTCACCATTGATTTGTACGCGCCCTGCATCCACCATTTTGTCGGCTTCGCGGCGCGAACAAATACCGCACTGGGCTAGGTATTTATTGATGCGAACACCTTGATTATTTTCTGTTTTTTCGTTCATGCAATGTCCCCACTGTATGTATTTTTAGAGTCGTTATTTATATCAACTGTAACAGAGATATAGAGACAATTTTACTGTTCATTTTTGTGCAGACAAAAACGAACCAAAAAACTGCCCTTTACAAGCTGCTTGTTTCCTACGTTTATTTGTATCAAAAGGGCGCGTGTTACTGCGCTTTATCCTTTTGTTACAAAACACTTCGGCGTAGCTTAACAAAGGGAAATGAGATTGCTTGAACTTGTCATTTCGACCAAACGCAGTGCGTGGAGAAATCTCAGAGATACCTCGACTACGCTTGAGGTGAATGCCGAAGGCAGGGAGAACACCTTGGGGTGCGGCATGACACTTAAACTATAGTTTGTAGTCCAGTTTAACGGATTTCCGTACCTTATCCATAGTCTTACGTGCTTCACGTCTTGCCTTTTCATTGCCTTCACGCACCACATCTTTGTCAAAATCAGGTTGTTTTGCCAAATCATTTCTGCGCTCACGAATCGGTTCAAGCTCATCTTTCAAATGTTTGAGCAACACTTGTTTGCAGTCCAAACAGCCAATGCCAGCCGTGGTGCAACCGACTTTGATTTCAGCCCGTTCATCTTCAGTGGAATAGACTTGATGAAAATCCCAAACAGGGCACTTCTCAGGTGTGCCTGCATCTTCGCGACGCACACGCGCCGGGTCAGTGGGCATGGTTTTGATTTTCTTCTCTGTATCTTTCCATGGTTCGCAAAGGGTAATCGCATTGCCATACGATTTGCTCATTTTGCGCCCATCAAGCCCAGG
>CAMZLX010000087.1 GCA_947311795.1 uncultured Zetaproteobacteria bacterium | reverse complement strand
ACCACCTTAATTTTTTAAATGTCAGGTGTCAGTCCCATGTATTAATATATGATTTAGGTTTGGTTGTCACAATTTTTTTCATAAGGCTTGTTTGATGTTATCCATTCGCGCTTGATTGACACCAAAATCTTTGCGTCCAATGCGTGATGCTGAACGAATATGAATGAGGTGAGACGCTTCATCAAACCTAAGCTCCACATCATCCACATAATGCATGACGGGCGTGCTAAAGGTATAGTGTCTATAGTCCCCGTTATCGGTTACAACTTCGCCACCTTGGGCTTGGATGACAGATTGAAGCTTATCCCACATGGCTTTGTCGCCAGCAATGGGTGCAGTGAAATGCACATCATCACCTTGGGTATGCGCTTCGCTGCAAAGGCAGTTGGGCGATTCAGGGCAGGGGCGAAGTTGACCTTGTTGTAAGCCTAAATCATCGGGCATTTTCTGTGACATCACTGCCATCACGATATAGGCAACAAGCCCAAGTGCTACCAATGCAGTCACAACAAATAAAACTGTTTTCATGTGTTCAATCCCCCAAGCAACCGTTCTTTATCCTTTTTCGGTAGCTTAGCCACAATCAGCGCATAAGAATCATCAATCATTTTGTGTATTAAATCCATGGGCGCATCACTATCCAACGCCACAGAGTTCCAATGCTCTTTATTCATGTGGTAAGCGGGTGTGACAGCTTCAAACATTTGCCGATAAATGATGGCTTCATCAGGGTCGCACTTGAGGTTGATGCCAATGCTTCCCATAAGCGCAAACATCTTGTTTTTCACCTTATACACCGCCACATCCTCACCAAAAGGATAGCTCTTTTCAGCGCCTTTTTTGGCAAGCACATAAGTATCGATAATTGGGTCGGGTGTGAACAGCATAAGGGATAGCATTCCATAAACGCATTCAAATGACTAGTATTGCACCATGACCACCATTCGTTTTAATAAACCTTTTAATGTTTTGTGCCAATTCAGTCCGCAGCAAGGAAAGCAAACATTAGCCGACTTTATCAAGCTCAAAGGTGTGTATGCAGCAGGGCGATTGGACAAGGATAGCGAGGGTTTGTTGTTGCTCACTGATGATGGCAAGCTGCAAGATAAAATTGCGCATCCCAAATATGGGAAAAGTAAGGTGTACTGGGTGCAAGTGGATGGTGACATCACCGATAAAGCTATTGAACAATTAAGGCGTGGTGTCGTGCTTAAAGATGGTAAAACCAAACCCGCCAAAGCTGAAAAGATGGGTGAACCCAAAGGTTTGTGGGATAGAGACCCACCTGTTCGCTTTCGCGCCAATATCCCAACATCATGGCTTAGGCTTGAAATTACGGAAGGTAAGAACCGCCAGGTTCGCCGCATGACGGCAGCCGTTGGTTTCCCCACACTTCGCTTGATTCGTTATGCGATTGGTGACATCACTTTGGATGGTCTTGATGTGGGTGAATATCAAACCTTAGACGCGCAGAAACTGAAGTTTTAATCAACATCAGGCCAAGGACTGTTCGATTTTTTCTTTGGTTCTTCTTTGCTTACACCATTCTTTTCATCCAACATATCTTTGTATAAATACTCAACCTTGGTACGCGCCCACGGTGTTTTACGCAGGAATGCTAAACTTGATTTGATGGATGGGTTCATATTAAAGCAGCGAATTTTGACGTAAATGCCCATTTCACCCCAGCCATAGAATGAAACCAGCTCTTCCAACATCATTTTTAGGGTTACGCCGTGCAACGGGTCAGTGTTTTTGTGTTCTGTCATGCGCTCAGTCTTATGGTTTAAGGCTATGATTTCAATGATTGTCGGCTAAGCTCGCGATATGTGCGATGAAAGCTTAGACATAATATATCAGGATGAACACTTGGTTGCGGTGAATAAACCTTCGGGTTTGTTGGTGCATCGCTCCATGATTGATAAACATGAGACCCGCTTTGCCCTGCAAATGGTGCGTAATCAAGTGGGGCAGCATGTTTACCCTGTGCATCGCTTGGATAAACCGACATCGGGTATACTCCTCTTTGCTTTAAACCCTGACACTGCCAAACAAGTGGGTGAGCAGTTTGCAGCGCACACCATTAAAAAGACATACCTTGCCGTGGTGCGTGGTTTTACCGATGAAAGCGGCATCATTGATTATGCCCTCAAAGAAGAGTTGGATAAAAAGAGCGATAAACAAGCCAAACAGGATAAAGATGCGCAAGATGCGGTCACACACTACGAAAGGCTTGCCACGGTTGAGCTTAATGAACCCGTAGGGCGTTATAACACTTCAAGGTACAGTCTGGTTCGTTTAACACCGAAAACTGGGCGTAAACATCAATTGCGGCGGCATTTTAAACATATCTTTCATCCTATCGTGGGCGACACCACGCATGGAGACGGCAAACATAATCAGATGTTTCGCGATAAAATGCATTGTCATCGCTTGCTGCTGGCTGCAACATCTCTAAGCTTTGAGCATCCTGTATCCCAAGAAAGAATAAACATTGCAGCGGGTTTGGATGATGTTTACGCAAGCGTGCTTCAGCATTTGCATTGGTCGGATAAGGTTTAAGGAGAGACACACATGGCACGAGCATTAAAAATATTTATGCGCGGCAAAAGCATCACCCAACTGCAATCGGTGTTGCAGCGTATGGGTTATGAGATTAAAGACCAAAAGGCATTGTTTGGTGT